>JACQVC010000383.1 GCA_016209995.1 Gemmatimonadota bacterium | reverse complement strand
GCGGTACTCCACCAGCGCATCGGCGAGCAGCTCGCCCGCATGCACCCGATCCCGGAACCGCTGCCCGCGGAATGCGTCGAACCACCGCATCATCCGCCTGCCTTCCTGCGATCGGGGAGTCCCTCCACTTACCTCACGCAACTACCAACACCGACTATTTCCTGCGACGCGTCAGCCATTTCCGGAAACGCTGGAGCGGCAGCGTGTTGATCACGTGACCGGCCTCGAGCCAACCGCGCCGCGCCTGATCGATGCCATACGACATGTTGCGCAGGTTGTCCACGCTGTGAGCGTCCGTGTCGATCGCGATCTTGAGACCCAGCTCGCGCGCTCGGAAAACGTGCACGTCGCTCAGGTCGAGGCGCTCGGGATGCGCGTTCAGCTCGACGGCGACCCCCTGCTCGTGCGCAGCAGCGAGCACCACCTCCATGTCCATCTCGAACGGCTCCCGCTCGTTGATCCGTCGCCCCGTTGGGTGCGAGAGAATATCCACCTGCGGGTGCCGCACCGCCTTGAGGATCCGCTCCGTCATCTCCCGTTTGCCGAGATGCATGTGTGAGTGGATGGAAACGACTACGAGATCCAGGCGCTCCAGATACTCGTCCGCCAGATCCAGCGAGCCGTCCCTCAGGATATCCACCTCCATGCTGCGGAAGATCGTGATTCCGGGCACCACCTGCTGCGCGCGCCCGATCTCCTCCCACTGCTCCTCGATGTCCCCGGGTTTGAGCCCGCCGGCCACGCCGACCGCAGGCGTATGGTCTGTGATCGCTATGTACTCGTAGCCCAGTGCGGCGGCCGCGCGTGCCATCTCCTCGATCGTGTTCTTCCCATCGCTCCACGTGCTGTGCATCTGAAGGTCGCCGCGGATGTCCTCGAGCGTGATCAGGTCGGGCAACCGATCGTTCTGAGCCGCCTCGATTTCACCGCGGTTCTCCCGCAGCTCGGGTGGGATCCACTTCAGGCCCACGGCGCGAAACACGTCCTCCTCGCGCGCGCCGCCGATGCGCTCGCCCGACTCGGGGCCCAGGTCCTCTTCCTTCGCACCTTTGGGCACGCGGAACACGCCGTACTCACTGATTCGCAATCCGCGCTGCACGCCCAGCGTGCGCACCGCGATGTTGTGCTCCTTCGAGCCGGTGAAGTAATGCAGCGCGGCGCCATAAGCGCGGCGAGGCACAATGCGAAGGTCCACCTGGAGCCCGGACTTGAGAATCACGGTGCCCCGCGTTCCGCCCGACCCCTGCACTCGCGCCACCCCCGGGTATGCGGTGAAGTGGCGCATGACAGGTCCAGCGTCGTCGCAGACCGCGAGCAGATCGATGTCGCCGATCGTGTCACGCCGCCGCCGGTAGCTCCCGGCCACCTCCAGCTTCTCTATGCCTTCGGCCCCGCGCATGTAGTCGACCAGCGGCCGCACGAGCTGATCCGCATCCACGAGGCGGAAGCGCCCGACGTGCTTGCGTTGGTCGGCGATCGAGCGCCTCAGCCGCTCGACCGACTTCTCGCCGAAGCCCTCTACCTCCAAGATGCGTCCCGTCTCGAGCGTTCTCTCGAGATCGGCGATGGTCTTCACGCCCAACGTCTCCCAGAGCTTCTTCGTGCGCTTGGGTCCGAGGCCATCCAACCGGGTCAGCTCGGCCAGGCCCGCCGGCACCTCCTTGTGGACCTCGTCGAGCATCTGCAACCGTCCGGTTTGGACCATTTCCGTGACATGTCGCGCCATCTCGCTGCCGAAGCCCGCCAGCTCCGTCAGATCCTCGCCTTGCGCGACCATGTCCGCGAGCGAGCGCGTCAGTCCTGCGATCGTGAGAACGGCGTTCCGGTACGCCCGCACACGAAACGGATTGGCGCCCTGGATCTCCAGCAGGTCCGCCAGCTCCGTGAGCAGCCGTGCGATCTCGAAGTTCTCGAGTGTCCTTTTCGCTCGCTTGCTCCCCCGTCGGCCCTGTGCTCCCGCGCCGGCGCCCCGACCTCCGGCGGACGGCTTCCTCGCGCGCTTCGTCGTTCGCTTGCTCACCTGCCCGCACCGGCCTTCCGCAGCAACGCGTCGAACTCCTTCTCGGCGAGGATCGTGACACCCAGTCGCCTGGCGTCGTCCGCCTTGCTGCCCGGGTCCGCCCCCACAACCACGTAGCTCGTCTTGCGACTCACCGAGGACGCCACACGCGCGCCCAGCGACTCGACGAGCCGCTTCGCTTCGTCGCGACTGTAGCGCTCGAGGCCGCCGGTGAAGACAAACGTGAGCCCATCCAGCGGACGCTGCAGGCGGCGAGGGGCTTTGGTCGGCTCGACGCCGGCGTCAAGCAGCGCCTGGATCGCCTCGCGGTTGCGCTTGTCCTCGAAGAACGCAGCGATAGCTTCGGACATTTTCGGGCCGATGCCCGATACCTGTTCCAGCTCTTCGCGGCTCGCCTCCATAATCGCCTCGTAGCTGCCGAAGTGCTCCGCCAGGTCGCGCGCCACGGACGCCCCTACTTCCGGGATGCCCAATCCGTAGAGGAACCGCCGCAGCTCGACCTTCTTCCGGCGCCGGATCGCTTCCACGAGCTTCCGCGCGGACCGCTCGGCGAAGCCCTCGAGCGGAATCAGATCCTCGGGCGTCAGCGCGAACAGATCCGCAAGCCGCCTCACGAGTTTTCGCTCTACGAGCGCTGCGGACGTCTCCTGGCCCAGGCCCTCGATGTCGAGCGCGTCCTTCGCGGCGAAGTGCTGGATGCGGCCGACGAGCTGGGCGGGACAGCCGAAATGGTTCGGGCAGTATGTGAACGGCCCGCGTTCGGCGACGGCGGCGCCGCACGCCGGACAGCGCTCGGGCATGGTCCAGGGCTCGCCGCGCTTGCGACCCGGCTCGGGCACGCGCTCGACCACGTAGGGAATCACATCGCCCGCTCGGTGCACGCGCACGAGGTCGCCCACCCGGATGTCCTTGCGGCTCACCTCCTCCCGGTTGTGCAGCGACGCCCGGGACACCGTGACCCCGCCGACTTCCACCGGCCGCAGCAGCGCCACCGGTGTCAGCACGCCGGTGCGCCCCACGCTGACCGCAATGTCCTCGACGCGCGTGACCTCCTTGCGCGGCGCGAACTTGAACGCCACGGCCCAACGAGGATGGTGCGCCGTCGTGCCCAGCTCGGTCCGCAGCGCCAGGTCCGCGACTTTCACAACCACGCCATCGATCTCGAAGTCGAGCTGGTCACGCTCGGCCGCCCAATGAGCGTGGTAAGCCATGATGTCATCCAAGCCCTCGCCCATCTCGATCTTCTGCGGCAGCTTGAGCCCCCAGCGCCGCAGCGCGTCCAGCACTTCGTCCTCGCCGCGGAACGACACGCCTCGCACGGCCAGGATCTCGTAGACCAGCAGATCCAGCGGGCGCTCCGCCGTGATGCGCGGGTCGAGCTGCCGCAGCGAGCCGGCCGCAGCGTTGCGCGGGTTCGCGAACGGCTCGAGCCCGCTTTCGATTAGTTTGCGGTTGAGCTTCTCGAACGCCGAAACGTACAGGATCACCTCGCCACGCAGCGCCACGAACGGAGGAACGGAATGATGGGCCGCGTGAAGCCGCAGCGGCACCGACCGGATGGTCTTCACGTTCTCGGTTACGCCTTCGCCCACGCGGCCATCGCCCCGCGTCACGGCGCGAGCCAGCCGGCCGTGCTCGTAGACCAGCTCGATCGAGGCGCCGTCCAGCTTCGGCTCGAGCACGTAGTGCACGGGGCCGCCCGCCGCCTTGCGCATGCGCTCGTCGAAACGCCGTACTTGGTCTGGATCCGTGACCGACTCGAGGCTGAGCATCGCGGTCGCATGCTCGTGGCTCGGCAGTCCAGCGATCGGCTGGCCGCCCACGCGCTGCGTCGGCGAGTCGCTCGTGATGAGCTGGGGGAACGCCTCCTCGAGCTGCTTCAGACGATCGTAGAGCCGGTCGTACTCGGCGTCGGAGATCTCCGGGCGGTCCAGCACGTAGTAGAGGTAATCATGCCGGCGGATTTCCTCGCGCAGCGCCTCGATATGTCGCGTCGCCTGCGCCTCGCTCAGGCCCTCGACTCGAACCTCGCGCAACAAGTCGGCCTTGCTCACCTTTCTACCTGCTCCTCGCGCTGGAAACGCACCCGGCTCCGACAGCAGCGGCGCCACCTCGGCGCCGGTAGGGTAACACGCCGCGGGACGCGGAAAAAGAAGCGGTAACGGGGTAAACACGACGTGGGACACGTCTGGATAAGGCCAATAGGACGCCGATGCGGCTGGCCCTGATCAGCGACATTCACGCGAACCTCCCGGCGCTCGAGGCCGCTCTCGCATCCGTGCGAAGCGAGGCGCCGGACGCGGTCTACCATCTGGGCGACCTCGTCGGTTACGGGCCGTGGCCCGACGAGGTGGTCGCACTGCTACGCGCCGAGGGTATCGCCGGCGTCAGCGGAAACTATGACAGCACGGTCGCCCTCGATGCCGAGCATTGCGGCTGCCGCTACGAGGATCCCCTGCAGGAACGGCTGAGCCACGCTTCGTTCGAGTGGACCAAGCAGCGGGTCAGCGCCGCCACCCGCTGGCTCCTGGGCGCGCTGCCCTTCCGCATCGATCTGCGTCCGGCGGGCGGCCACGCGAGCGGACCGCGGCTGGTGTTCGTGCACGGCACACCGACCCTCAACACCCTCTACTGGACCGAGGACCGACCGGACTCGTTCTTTCGCAAGATGGCGGGACACGCCGGCCTCAAGGACGGAGACCTCATCGCCTACGGGCACACGCACCTCCCCTACGTGCGCCGCGTGGATGACGTCACGTACGTGAACTGCGGAAGCGTGGGCAAACCAAAGGATGGCGACCCGCGAGGGAGCTACGCCATCGTTGAGCACCAACCCCACGCCTGGAGCGTGCGCATCGTCCGCTTCGACTACGATGTCGCCCGCGCTGCCCAGGCGGTGCGGGATCAGGGGCTGCCTTCCGAGCTGGCGGACCTGCTGGTCAGCGGGGGCGCCGTAGTCGGCCCCGACTCATGACCCGGGGACGGCGCACCGTGCCAGCTCCTCTCCAACTGCTGCTTCGCCCGTCCCATCCATGCATGGCTGCGCCCACTGCCAGGCCATGATTGTGCCGCGACCGGATTGTCCGTTCACTTCTCATGGGCTCACTCGGTCCTGGGTCGCGCCGAAGAGCCACGTTCCGGCCCTCCGAGATGATCCACCACGGCAAGCGTCACCCCGCTGAGCTTCGCACCGACGCGGTCCCGGCGTTCCTCTCGAGCCTCGCCAACGAACACAATGTGAGCGGCTCCACGCAGAACCAGGCCGCTAGCGCTCTGCTGTTCCTCTACCGCGAGGTGTTGGGAATCCGGATCGAGCCGCCACGCGGTATCGTCCGCCCCCGCAAATCCGCTCGGCTCCCCGTGGTTCTCACGCGCGACGAGGTCACCGCGATCCTCGACGAGCTCAGTGGCACCAAGCGGCTCGTCGCCATGCTGCCAGAGGCTGTGCGACCGGACATGATGCGGCAGCTTGCCCGCACTCAGGAGCAGCATGAGCGCGATCTCCAGCGAGCTTCGCAACGGACCTTCAGTTGGCTCGCACTGAGATAACCATTGGATAGTCTGACACTTAGGCCGCCCGCACATGGAAACAGCATTCTTGCCCAACGCCGCGACCAACGCAACGTCGCACACAGCGCTATGCCAGCCGAGCACGCTAGGCCTAAACGTCAGATGGCAGCGCGTCCCCAGCACATGTCAGTCTTCACCAACCCGGCATCAAGGTCTGCTTAACAGATCAGAGCCTACACGGGTGCAGTACTGAATCTGCTCGGTGCGAGAGTCCTTGGGACGTGCTTCAATAACGGTGCCTGCCCTCCGGCGAGGGCGGTCACGGAATTCATAGCCTGCCGAATAGCGGCTGCGGTTGCAGCCGACGCACCTCCTCCTACCCATTCAGCCATGGATCGCCCCCGCGGTCCCAGCATGCTTCTCCGGGAGGATGTACCCACGCCCATGGCGAGGCTCCTGAGCCAGCGGCCGTTCCAGCGGGTGGGGGGCCGTGCGATTCCACCGCTGGTGCCGCCCCTCCCTACGATTCGGGCCTCTGCCTCACGGGCGTCCGGCCACGGACGCATCCGGCGAAGGAGGGCGGCTGGCAGGCCGTCGAGAACCGGCGCCGGCTCTCTCGGAGGTGCCCCGGAGATGAGTCAGCCGCAATCCGGTGAGCAACCGAAGCTTCTGGACCGGCTTCGAGCTGCCCTGCGGTCACACCACTATAGCCTGCGAACGGAAAAGGCCTATGTGATGTGGGCGCGGCGCTTCGTCCGGTTTCACGGCCTGCGCCATCCGGCGGAAATGGCGGAGCCCGAGATCAATGCCTTCCTGACTCACCTCGCCGTCGATAGCCACGTCAGCGCCTCGACCCAGAATCAGGCCCTGAGCGCGCTGCTCTTCCTCTACCATCACGTTCTCGATCGGAAGATCGGCGAATTGGGGAACGTCGTCCGCGCCCGCAGGCCCCAACGGCTGCCCGTGGTGATGACGCGGGACGAGGTCAGGGCCGTCCTCAAGCACCTATCAGGGGAGCAACAGCTGATGGCCATTCTGCTGTACGGGGCTGGACTCCGTCTCCTCGAGTGCCTGCGTCTGCGGGTTCAGGACATCGACTTCGAGAGCCGAACCATCACTGTCCGCGACGGCAAGGGCTTCAAGGACCGCGTGAGCATGTTACCCGCCGCCGCGGTGCAGTCGCTGCAGCGACATCTAGAGCACGTGAGACACGTCCACCAGGAGGACCTCAAAGAAGGGTTTGGCCGAGTGCTGCTCCCGAACGCTCTCGACCGTAAGTACCCCAACGCGGCCGCCGAGTGGGGCTGGCAATGGGTCTTCCCACAGAAACACCGGTGGACCGATCGGCGAACCGGCGTGCAGGGC
>JACQVC010000379.1 GCA_016209995.1 Gemmatimonadota bacterium | reverse complement strand
GCTCGCTGGTGCGCGAGCGGCGACTGGCCAAGGACGTGAGTGCGTTCACGTTCCCGCTGATCACGGGCGCCGCGATGCTGGTCGTCTCGGCTACGGCGTACCGAGGCGTCTCGGCCGCGGACCTCGAGGCCGGGCTGCACGAGGAGCTCGATCGCGTCGTGGATGCGACGAAGGCCGAGGTGGACCGGGCGCTGGCGTTGACCGAGACGGACCTGGTGCACGAGATCGAGGACGTAGGCGGACGGGCGGATCTGCTCTCGATGTTCGAGGCGTTCTTCCAGGATCCCGGCCGCGTGAACAGCGAGCTGGACCGGCTCCGCGCGGTGACGCCCGCAGCGTTGAGACGCACCGCGACGGAGTACCTCGGGCGCGACCAACGGGCCACGCTGATCTACGTGCCCGGAGGCGCGAAGTGAGGCGAACGCTGCTCGTGGACCGATCGGTTCCGCCCCAGCCCGGCGAGGTGCGGAACTTCGATTTCCCAGACGTGCGATCCCAGCGGCTGGCCCACGGCGTGGATCTGCGCGTGGCCACTCTGCCCAGGCTGCCTGTCGTGACCGTGCACCTCATCGCCCATGCCGGCGAGGCCAGCGTGACATCGTCGGAGGCTGGGCTGGCTGTGCTCGCCGGTGAGAGCCTCGAGGGCGGCAGCGCGGCGCGACCCGGACCCGAGCTCGCGGAAGCGTTCGAGCGGCTGGGCACCGCCCTCGAGGTGAGCGTGGGATGGGACGCGGCCTCCGTCGGAATCAGCTGCCTGAGCGAGCGGCTCGATGACGCGGTGCGACTGTTGGCCGAAGTCGTCACCTCACCGCGCTTCCCCCAGGATGAGGTGGCGCGGCTGCGCGACCGGCAACTCGCGGCGATCGAGCAGCGCCAGAAGGACCCGCGCGCGCTGGCCAACGACACGGCGTCGTCGGTGATCTACTCCCCTCACGTGCCGTATTCCCGGCCGCAGTTAGGAACGAGGGAGTCCGTGGGCGCCTTGAATGCCGAACGGGCGAGGGCGTGGTACGGCGAGCGTTACCGGGCGGGCGGCGCCGGTCTTGTGTTCGCGGGCGATGTCGATCCGGCGCGAGCCGTTTCATTGGTGGAGTCGTGCTTCGCAGCCTGGGCGGGCGAGCCACCGCCCGAACCGGATTTCCAGACTACCTCGGCCGTGCCGAAAACCAGGATCGTCGTCGTGCACCGTCCGGGCTCGGTCCAATCGGAGATCCGGCTCGGCCACGTAGGCGTGGCCCGCGACACACGGGATTTTTTCCCGCTCCTCGTCGTCAATACGCTTCTGGGAGGCGCTTTCACGAGTCGCCTGAACCTGAACCTGCGGGAGCGCCACGGCTACACCTATGGTGCTCGGTCGGGCTTCTCCTTCCGCAGGCGTCCCGGGCCCTTCCTGGTGGAGACGGCGGTGGCGACCAATGTGACGGCCGACGCGGTGCGCGAGGCGATGCACGAGATCGAGGAGCTGCTACGCGGGGGGCCTCGCCCCGATGAAGTGGCCGATAGCCGTGCGTACATCGTCGGCGTCTTTCCGCTTCAGCTCGAGACGACCGCACAGGTCGCGGGCCGTATTGCCGACCTGATCGTGCACCGTTTGCCGGACGACTACTATCGGGTCTACCGCGATCGCGTCGTGGCGGTCACCCCGGAGGACGCACATCAAGCTGCGTTGAGCCACATCCACCCGGAGCGCACGGCGATCGTCGTGGTCGGGGATGCGGATGCCGTGCGCGCGCCGCTCGAGGCGCTGGGTATCGGCCCCGTCGAGGTTCGTGAGGCTTCATGACCGCTGGTCCAGAGCCTCCCAAGCACGGCCGGCAGGAGCCGGGTAAGATCGCTAGTCGTCAGATTTTTGACGGTCGCATCGTTCATCTGAGTGTGGACGAGGTGCGGTTCCCGGATGGATCCACCGGCGAGCTGGAGATGATTCGCCACTCCGGGGCCGCCGCCGTACTGCCGATCCTGGGGTCGCCCGAGGATCTCGATCCCGAGATCCTGCTCGTTCGGCAGTATCGCTATGCCGTCGGCGGCTACCTGTACGAAGTACCCGCCGGGCGGCCCGCACGCGAGGGCGAGCCGTGGGAGGAATGCGCGCGGCGTGAGCTGGAGGAAGAGACCGGTTTCCGTGCGGGGAGGCTGCGACGCCTTACCATGATCTACACGACCCCGGGGTTCACGGACGAGCGCATCCATCTATTCCTCGCCGACCAGCTCAGCGCCGGGGAAACATTCCATGACGCGGACGAGTTCCTCGAGGTAGAGCGACTCCCGCTCTCGCGCGCCGTCGAGATGGTCAGGGACGGCTCGATCGTGGACGCCAAGACCATCTGTACGCTGCTGTACGCGGCAACGTTCGCGCTCAGCGGGAGCATCCAACCGTAGTGAGGAGGTGGGTGACGCGGGTGTGGGCAGGAGGGCCACCGGCCCGCTGGTCGGTAGCCACTGCGCAATGGGCAGGGCCCACCCACGGGCGTGCTTGTCCGCGCACCCGGTGAGGTTTGTCCCCGGGAGAGGACAGCGCTGCCCGGCTAGGCTGCTGGAATGGCACACAGCGGGCTGGTACGGAACGTGCTACATTGCTGAACGGGTGGAGTATCCCCGGTGACGGCCGAGCGATCGGCGGGGCTGAGACGGCGATGAAAAAGACCGCAACACGCCGAAGCCGAGATCCAAAGGACGCGGCGCTGAAGACGCAAAGCGTTCCGGTTCGCGAGACGCTGGATCTGTCGCCCCTGGGCGACGGCGAGGTGGTGCAGCGGTTTCTCGATGGCGATCGACGGGCCTTCGGCGAGCTGGTCAACCGGTATCATGGCCGGCTGCTGAACTTCGTATACCGGACCATCGGAGACCGCGAGCGCGCGGAGGATCTCGTCCAGGAGACGTTCGTGCGCGTCTACCGGCACCTGCATCGCTTCGACCAGTCGAAGAAGTTCTCGACCTGGATCTACACGATCGCGAGCAACCTCGCGAAGAACGAGCTGCGCAACCGCTCGCGCAACCCGCTCGTGCTCTTCCAGACCATCAAGAAGAACTGGGAAGCCGATCACCGACCGCTGGAATGGGAGGACAACACCTACCGTCCGGATGACCTCTTCCGGAAACGTCACCTCAAGGAGATGGTCGAAAAGGCGGTTGCCCAGCTCCCCGAGCACCATCGCATCGTCTTCGTGTTGCGCGAGCTCGAGGGCAAGACCTACGAGGAGATCGCCGAGATCACGAAATGCAACCTCGGCACCGTGAAGAGCCGGCTGAACCGGGCGAGGAACAACTTCGCCAGGATCATCGCGCCGATGCTGGAGTAGCGGGTCAGAGGATCAGAGGATCAGAGGTTTAGCCCGCCCCGCCCCGTCCACCTGCCTTCAGGAGCTTCGGACCAACGTCGCCCTGCCGGACAGTCCCGGCGGGGCGTGGCGTTTTCGCACCGCTCGCGCTGAACTTCTGAGCCTCTGATCCTCTGAGCCTCTGATCCTTTGAACCTCTGATCCTCTGTTCCTCCTGGGGTGGTGGTCAGGGCGGGGACGGGAACCTCCACCCGGCCATGGCAGTATGAATGCACGTTCCAGTTCGAGTCTGCCGGGTAGTCGTC
>JACQVC010000378.1 GCA_016209995.1 Gemmatimonadota bacterium | reverse complement strand
GTTCACCCGGATGCCTACGCGAACGCCGTACGACACGATGGACAAGCCGGCCGCCCAGCCCAGGCGGTCGAGGCCGTCCATTCAGGCGGAGCGTCGCCCTAATGTCGGAAGCATGGAATCCGGCATGGCCGATTTCGTCGTCGAATCCGTTAACCAGGGATCAGGACCTTGGGGGGGCGGCGGCGTCATCGCCTCCGTGCATCGGCAAGCGGTGGCATCGTCGCCCCTATTCTCAAAGATAGGAACAAGAGCCGACCCAACGCAAAGCTTGCCACGATCCGAGACCCGACGGGCAGACGAAGCGCCTGAGACACAGGCGGTTACAGGTCCGGATCTGTGGGCTAAAACGACGAATGGTGTGCCGTGCTCAGCTCGATGCCCCAGCGCGACGAATTGACTCGGCCGATGGGCGGCCCGCGGAGTCGCCGAGTGTACGTCCCGTAAATCGTTCACGGAGCATAAAATAGCGCAAGTCTACCCCGCGGAGTTGCCGCAGAATGAGCCAGAACAGCGCGCGTAGCGCTCTCAGCCTACCCCCGGCCCGGGCCCAACCCAGCCGGAACCGCGAGGCGGCGCGACCTGCGCGCCGGCCGATCAGAAGCTCCTTGAGGGCCCACTTCCAGTGCAGCGCCGCCGCCGCTCGGCGCGCCCGCCCCTGCGTCTCCGCTGTGCCCGTGCGTCGCCACGACCGGTAGATGCGCAGATTCTCCCGGTATGCCGTGCGGAAGTCACTCGACAGGTTGCGGCTGTGCGTCCGATACGAGGCCAGTGGCTCGGGATCGTAGTCGATCGCTGCGCGGCTGGCGATGCGCAGCCAGAGGTCGTAGTCGGCGGCGACCTGAAGGTGTGGATCGAAACCCCCCGCCTTCGTGATGAGGTCGCGATCCACCATTACGGTCACGAGGGGAATGAAGTTCTCGTCGAGCAGTGTCGCGAGGACGTAGCCGTCAGCCGGCATCGCGCGCTGCGAGTAGCGGCCGAGCACGCGCCCTCGCCCGGAGACTACATAGCAGTCCGAGTAGGCCAGCTGTGCCTGGCCGGCGGAAAGCGTCCGGACCTGACGCTCCAGCTTGTCTGGGCGCCATTGATCGTCTGAGTCGAGGAAGGCAACGTACCGGCCCCGACTTGCCGCGACGGCCTGCGAGCGAGCCAGGCCCAGAGGAACACGAGTCGAGGAACCGACAACGCGGATTCTGGGGTCCAGGCCCGTGGCGATCGCGGCGCTCTCGTCGGTCGAGCCGTTGTCGAAGAACACCAGCTCCCAGTCCATGAACGTCTGGGCCCGCACGCTATCGAGGGCCTGGCGCAGGTAGGGTGTGCCGTTGTAACACACCATCAGCACGGTCACCAGGGGCGCTGGCGACGGGCTCACCGCGGACGACACATCGCCTGTGCGCGGCCAAAGCGGCGGACGGTCCTCATGCGTGGAAAGCTAGGAACGTAGCGGGTGGCGCCGCCATGGCCGACACGGGCGTCCATCATGTGGGTTGAACTCCGCTCGTCCGCCACACATGTTTCTGGCGTACCCATAAGCGAGTTCAGCCCGATGCACGACGACGCGCAGAAGAGCGAGCCAGCACGGCGCCCTATTCCCGTGCGAGTCTCACTCAACCATCCTACGGCCGCGAGCGCGCCCCGGCCCGCCGGATCGTCCGGCGGGAGCGGTGGAGGCTACATGGCTTCGGGGCCGCCGGCCGCCGGCGACGAGCACGCCGGCACCGAGCCTCCTCAGCAAGGGGGGGCTGGAATACCTGAGGCCTCGGCTGACGTCGGCACCACGACTCAGGACTCGGTACCTCCTGAAACCTCCAGCGCCGAAGGGTCGCTCCAGTCGCCGACGACGGCTGCCGCTGAAGCATCGCCTGTTGAACGGAACGGAGAGCAGTCTGGTGAGGCTGTGCCCGTGCGCCGACGGCCGACTCCCGTGCGAGAGGCACTGGGTCAGGCTGGCGGGCCCGTGGTGGCTGCGGCGGCAGGAGGGGCTGGCGGGGCTGAGACCGCCGAGGCTGCCCCATCGCGCCTGGAAACGCTGCGTCATTTCCGGATCGACGGACAAGCGTGGACGGCTCGCGTTGCCGGTCGGGCAGTGGGTGGCACCGGGTGCAGTCCGCCTGCTCGCTTGATGGCGATCGACTTCTTCCGCGCCGAGAACCCGGACCAACCGGTCAGTCGGGCGGTCCTGCAAGGTCGCGACCTGGACGCTCTCTTCGACGAGGAGATCGTCGCGCTCTTCACACACGCTGCCGCAGTCGAGAAGGGAACGGAGCAGAGGAAGGACACTGGCCGCGGTGCGGACAGGAAGCGCCGCCGGTCCGGTCGGCCCGAACGCGGCTTCTGACGTTACCAGCGCCGGGAGATTCCGTGAGTCCCGAACGTCTCCGAGTCCTCGTAGCCCAAAACGGCGTCCTGAGCACCATGGCGCTCAAGACGCAGCTCGAAGCCCTGGGACACGAGGTCGTAGGCCCTGCCCTCGATGGCCGTCAAGCTGCGGAGCTGGCCAGTCGCGAGCCCATCGACCTGGCGATTCTGGAATCCCAGCTCCCGCGACTCGCGGGAGTCCACGTTGCCGAGGAAATCACACGCGTGCGCGCCGTTCCGGTCATCCTGGTCACCGAAGGCTCCGATCCCGCCGAGTTCGACCGGGCGGCCGCCGGCCCCATTCACGAGATTCTGGTACAACCCTTCCCGCCTCAGGCGCTCTCTGCGGCCATCGTCATGGCCAAGGCACGCTTCCAAGAGAATCGCAAGCTGCGCGCTGAGATCGGTGAGCTGGAGAAGCGGCTCGACGAGCGCAAGATCATCGAGCGGGCCAAGGGCATCCTCATGGACACACGTGGGTTGAGCGAACGTGACGCCTACCGCCTCCTCCAGCGCGAGAGCCAAAACCGAAACCAGCGCATGGTGGACATAGCCCGCACCATCGTCACCGCCGAATCCCTGCTCCGCGAGCGACCGAACAACGTCTAGAGAGCGCACCGACTCGTAGGACCTCCTGAAGGCCCCCAGAAGGTCGCGTTTCATCCTCGCCATGTCCGTTAGACGCACAGGACCGTGTGGTTCTGACACGGTCGCGCGCGTATTTGACGCCGATCGTAGGCCACAACATTAGGTCTATGTCACTTATTTACAATCTGATACGTGTCGTGCTGTCCTCGTAACGCGCCGCGGCACGATCGGTGCACAGGGGGGCGGCAAATCGTTCAGCGTGTCGTCGGTGAGGGGGCCGCGGCACCATGCTAGGAAACCGTGGCATGGGTGGGGAACCGCCGAGGCGAGCGAACTGAGCGTCATGGATCGAAAGGCTGGAAACCGAGAATGCGTGACCAGAAGCGTAGCACGATACACAGCAACGGTAACGGCCGGGCCCGACCCCGCGGGATCGTGATTGCCTGGGGATGCGGCCGGGCGTCGAGCCCGGCAGCGGAGGCGGCACCCCGAATTGCGGCCTTCATCTGGGGTGGCAAGGTACGTCCGGCGCCGACCCTTCCGTTTGGCCGCTGGAAGGGGGCGGTGGCCGCCTAGGGCCGCCTCCGAAAGCGACCTGCTGGCTCACGCCGGGACCGTTCGCGCTGGTTCCTGCGGGGCGTCCCGGGTCCCCACGCCAACGGACGTTTGCGTGGGGTGAGGCCTGCGCGGCCTGGCCGGACTCCCCTTCCCGTATCAATTTCCTGACATCACGCTTGCATGGCATGTCTTGGCAGTCCTTCCGAGACGTGCTAAGTCCAAAGCGACCTTAAGCACTCCGGGTGCGTTAGTTGTCTTCCTTTCGTGGGTGCGCGTGAAGGCGCTCGGCGACGCAGACTTGGTGGGTCGGGCGCGAGCCGGCGTGGCCGACGCGTTCGGCGAGATCGTCGCCCGTTACATGAGGGCGGCCTACGCAGTCGCGCTCTCGGTGACTCGTCGACACGAGGACGCCGAAGACGCGGCTCAGGAGGCCTTTGTCGTCTCGCTCGAGCGACTCGATGAGTGCCGTGACCCGGACCGTTTCGCCGGCTGGCTACTGACCATCGTGCGTAACCGGTCGCTCAATCTGGTTCGGCGCGAGTCGTTGCGGGCGGCGAGCCCGCTCCCGCCGGACGCCGAGTATCGGTCGGAGCGGCCGGATCGCATGGCCGAGCGGCGTGAGCTTCGCGACGGACTGCTCCAGGCGCTGAGTGTGCTCCCTGAGGTGCAGCAGGCGGTCGTGCTGCTGCACGATCTCGAGGGCTTCACCCACCGAGAGATCGCACAGCGGCTGAAGTTGCCGGCGGGCACGGTCCGGTCGCACCTGCACTTCGCGCGCCAGCGTCTACGGACACGACTACAGGCTCATGGGGAGCCATGAGGGGTGGATGAGGACCGACGCTTTGGCATCTGGGCGGAGCACAGGCTCCTAGGACGTTGAACCACGCGTCGAGCGAGGCGGTATGATGAAAGACGGTCAGGACGAGAGGGCCCCGTTGGGCAGCCTCGATCCCGAGGTCTGGGACCCGGGCTTCTGGGAGCGGTTCCACCGGCGGGTGCTGGCCCGGGCGGCCGGCGAACTGGCGCGGCGCCGGTCGAGCGCCCCCCGCGTCAACGATCTCTTGCTCTCGTGGTCACGCGCGGTCGTGCCCGCGGCGCTCCTGGCCGCCAGCCTCGGCGGCGTTCTGGCCTTGCGCGGCCTCGGGCCCACGCAGGAGGCTGCGACGTTGCAGGAGCTTCTCGCACCGGAAGACGCCGATCTCGCCGCCGCTCTGGCGGCTTCGGCGACGCTGGACGCGGTCAACGTGTTCCTCGCTGATGTCGAGTACTAGGCCGGCCGACGCCTTGCCGTCGATCGACGTACTGACAAGCTCGACTACTAGCCTGCAGAGTGACGTTGACGTATTGATGGGGCGATGCCTGTGCTCCCTCCGAGCTAACGTTCCTGGGCCACCAACTGACTACAAGAGGCAGCCATGACGACGGTATCGCGGACGCGTCTCGCGACGGCTTCGATTCTAGCGATCGTTTTCGGGGCGGGAGGAATGGTGGGGGCGGCGGTGTACTCGCTGGTGGTCCCGTCGCAGCGGGCTGATGCGGCCGATGTGCGGATGGCGCCGGCCACGCAGCCGGCAGAGTCCACGGCCGTTCCGCGAACGAGGATCGTCGATCAGGTGGGTTTGACGCGGGACCAGAAGTGGGTGGTCGACTCCATCGTGGAGTTCCGCCGGGAGAACGCGAGTCAGCTCTGGCGCGAGTGGCGAGCCACTTTCGATGCGTTGAGCGATTCTACGCGCGCCGAAATACAGAAGATCCTCACGCCGGAACAGAGGGTCCTCTACGATTCGCTGCGACGGGAGCGCGACCGCAGGCGGAACGAGGGTCCAGGAGAGAGGGAACTGTGGGAAGAGTGGGAAGAGTGGCAGTCGCGCGAGCGGTGAGGGCGCTCACGCATGCGCGACTTCAGGCGGTGCGGGGGAGGGAACTCTGAGCTCGTCCGTCATTCGAACGCGGAGCCTCACCAAGAACTACGAGCTGGGCGCTGAGACCATCCACGCCCTGCGCGATGTCGATCTCGATATCGTGCGAGGCGAGTTCGTCGCCGTCATGGGTCCGTCGGGAAGCGGCAAATCGACGCTCATGAACCTCATCGGCTGTCTGGACACCCCCACGAGCGGTCAATACTGGTTGAACGAGCAGCCGGTGAGCGAGCTCTCCGACGATGAGCTGGCCCGCATTCGCAATCGCGAGGTCGGGTTCGTCTTCCAAACCTTCAACCTCCTGCCGCGCGCCACGGCTCTGCACAACGTCGAGCTGCCGCTCATCTATGCGGGTGTGAGCTCGAAGGAGCGCCAGCGGCGGGCGAAGGCGAAGCTCGAGCAGGTGGGGCTCGGGGACCGCCAGAGTCACAAGCCCAGCGAGCTGTCCGGTGGTCAGCGCCAGCGCGTCGCCATCGCGCGCGCTCTCATCAACGAGCCCGCCCTGTTGCTGGCGGACGAGCCCACCGGCAACCTGGACTCCGAGACGAGCAGCGAGATCATGTTGCTGCTGGAGCAGCTCAATTCTGGGGGGCAGACGATTCTGCTCGTGACGCACGAGCACGACATTGCAGCGCACGCGCGGCGTCAGGTACACTTGCGAGACGGGAAGATCGAGCGGGACTTCGTGGTCGCGGAAGCGGGGGCTACATGAGAGCGAAATTGTGTTGGGCGTCGTTCGCCGCGCTCACGCTGGTCGCGGTGCTCGCGCTGAGCGGCTGTCGGTCGGGCGACGCGGTCGAGGATACGGGGCCGCAGACCGTGGCCGTCGAGCGTCGCAACCTCAGGATCACGGCGGAAGCGACGGGTCAGGTCGAGCCGATTACCAGCATCG
>JACQVC010000043.1 GCA_016209995.1 Gemmatimonadota bacterium | reverse complement strand
GGCTGGAACGCTGCTCCCGCTAGGGCCGCCAGGGCTCGCACCGCGCCCTTGCCCCGCGTCATTGGACCGCGCTACTCATCCCTCGTCGTGAACGTCAGGAAGGGGTCATGTCCGCGCCGTGGGCGGCGAAGGTTGGGTAATAGGATAGGAACGAAGGATACCCGGGAAGGAGGCCAACATGCAGATTCGATTCGCGTGGTGCTGCATCCTCGGCGCACTCGCCGGCTGTACTCCCGCCGAGCAGGGTGGTGCGGCCGCCGAGAGGGACGTCCCGGCCGCGGACTTCGTGCTCACGGCCGAGAGCACGCACAACCGCTTCAGCGCCGCCATCCCTCCCGCCCTGCGTGTACCATCCGGTGCCGTGGTCGAGGTGTACACCAAGGAGGCGACCGACGGGCAGCTCACGCCTCGGTCCACCGTCGCTGACGTGGCCGCGCTTGACTTCGATCCCATACATCCGCTGACCGGACCGGTGTACGTGGAGAGTGCGGCGCCAGGCGACGTGCTGCGGGTAACGCTTCTCGACATCGACATCGGCGATTGGGGCTGGGCCGCCGTCGTGCCTGGATTCGGCTTCCTTGCCGACCAGTTCACGGAGCCCTACTTGAAAATCTTTTCCATCGCGCCGGGCGACACTGTGGCGCAGTTCACCGAGCGCATCGCTGTGCGGCTCCGTCCCTTCGCGGGAGTCATGGGTGTGGCGCCGGCTACGGACTCGATGCTCTCGACGATCCCGCCCCGCGCCAACGGCGGAAACCTGGACAACCGATACCTCACCGCAGGTACGACGGTCTATTTCCCGGTTTTCGTGGAGGGCGCGCTCTTCTCCGTAGGCGATACGCACGCGGCCCAGGGCGATGGCGAGATCTCGGGCACTGCGATCGAGGCGCCCATGCGGATCGTGTATCGCGTCGAAGTGCTCAAAGGCCACCGTCCGGTCCCCGAGCCCCAGTACGAGACCGACGAGTATTACGCGGTGACGGCATTCGGGACCACGATCGACGAAGCGGCCCGCAAGGCGGCCGGGTACATGATCGACTACCTCGTCGCCGAGCATGGGCTGACCCGCGTGGATGCCTACGTACTTGCGTCCCTGACGGCGGACTTCAAGATCTCCGAGGTCGTCGACGTTCCGCACATGCTGGTGAGCATGCACATCCCCAAGCGGGTGCTGGGAATGTAGCGGCCATCGGCTCATCGGTGAGTCACGCCGACCTCAGGGCCATGGAACCAGAGCCGAACCCCTGTCTACGCCGGGGAGGCCGTGAAGGCTACGGCCCAGGCGCCCAGGCCGATGTGAGTGGCGATGACGGGCGTGGCGGGCGAGGTAATGGTCTCGACGTCACCGAAGCGGGCGCGCAAGGCTAAGCCAACTTCCTCGAGAACTTCGGGGCAACCCACATGGACGATCCCGAAGCGAAGGCTCGAGGCATCGGCCGGGATGTTGCGCTGCAACAGCTCGATAGTCCCGGACATCACGTTCTTCCGACCGCGGGCGCGGGCCGCTGGGTACACGACCCCGTTGCGGTCGAGGCCTAGAATCGGCTTGATGTCCAACATCTCGCCGAGCCAGGCACGCCCGCGGCTTACTCGGCCGGAGGCCAGCAGGCGGTCGAATGTGTCCACGGTGAAGAAGATGCCGGAGCGTTCGCGCAGGCGCTCGATCTCGTGCGTGATCACGTCCGGCGTCGCTCCGGCTTCGCCCAGTTCCGCCGCTCGCAGCACCAGCAGCCCCTGGAGCAGCGACGCGGCCCGAGAGTCGATCAAGTGCACGGATGCTGCGCCGAACTGTCTCGCCGCGGCCTCCGCGGATCCGAACGTCCCCGACAGCCGCGCGCCGAGGAGAACCGCGACGATCGCTTCCCCTTCCTCCGCGGCGCGAGAGTAGCCTTGCAGGAACGCGGCCGGAGGCGGCTGTGAGGTCGTCGGCGTCTGGCCCGCACGCAGCAGCTCTATGAAACCGTCTGCGTCGATGTCGAGCCGGTCTCGGAGCGGGCGGTCCCCGAACACTAAGCAAAGCGGCACGATGTGAATCCCGTGGCCGCGGACGACCGCGTCCGGTAGATCGCACGCGCTATCGCTAAGGACCGCGATGGGGCGCCGCGCCAATCCTCCGCCCTCGGCCGCCGCTCGGCCTACCGCCGCATGTTGCACCCTCATGTCCTCGGCCTTGTGCGAGAGGACACTCCCGAACCCTCGTAGGTACGCGAACACCTCTTGTGGAGCGTCGGTATGGATGTGGATTTTCAGCACGTCGCCCGCGTGAATGACGAGGATCGAATCGCCGAGATTCCGCAGTGCGTCCTTGACTCGGTCCGCGCGTGGAAGCGCATCAGATCGGACGAGCGCCTCGGTGCAGAACCGGTAGCGCTCCGACTCGACCGGATACTCCGCCAGCGCTGCGGCCAGCGCGGACCCATCGGGAGGAGACGCCGTCCCCTCGGCCGGCAGGGCGGTATCGCCCTGCATGTACGCGAAAACTCCCTCCAAGCACGCGACGAACCCCTTAGCGCCGGCGTCCACGACCCCCGCCGCACGCAGTTGCGGAAGTCGTTCGGTTGTTTGGGCCAGCGATACACGCGCCCGCTGGACCAGCCGGCACACCAGCTCGTGGAAGTCGCCCGTCTCCGTAGCCGAGTGCACGGCCTCTTCGGACGTCTCTCGTATCACGGTGAGGATCGTCCCTTCCACGGGCCGCTCCAGCGCACCGTACACCTGCCCCACCGCCGCGCTCATAGCCTCGCCGAACTCCGCGGCCGTCACTCGCGTACGCGCACTCACGCTCTGGGCGAAACCCAGCAGAAAATGGGAGAGGATCATCCCGCAATTGCCGCGTGCACCCACCACTGCGGCATCGGCCGCGTCACGCGCCACCGCGCTCAGCGCTCGCTCACGGTTCAGGCGCAGGCGGTCGGCGACGGAGCGCAGCGTCAGGGCCAGGTTCGTGCCCGTGTCGCCGTCCGGCACCGGAAAGACGTTAATGCGGTTCAGTTCCGCGCGCGCCCGTTGACCGTACCTACACGCGGCCAGCAGCGCCTCGCGCAGACGGGGTCCGTCAAGGTACGAGATCTTCATCGCAGGGCGAGTATCGCGGACGCGGATGGCACCCGCCGGCCACACTACCCGACCACCCAGAGTCCGTACGCAGCCACTAGCGTCAGCACCGTGGCCAACCCGTAGGTCACTACAGCAATGAGGTGGTTCAGGTGATAGAGCTGGAGCCCGTCATAGAGGGTGTAGCGGAAGCGATGGGCCCAGTGGAACAGCGACACGCTGATCACGGCAAAGAGAATGAAGCGCGCGAGCGGATGCCTGAAGAGCGCTGCGAGCTCCGGGTAGGATGCCACGGATATCCAGCCGAGGGGCCCGGCGATCCAGAGAACGAAGACCACCGCGGGAAGCAAGATCGCCGCGGTCATGCCGCCAGCGCTGAACAGCAGCCACACGAACGGTTCCCGTGACCGCGGCATCTCTAACGCTCTACCAGCACCCAGACCACCAACGCCGAAACAACCAGCCAGCCCAGGTAATGTGCCAGCATGACCGCCTCGTTCGGAAGCTTCCGTCCCCGGAAGCGCAGCCCCAAAGCCACGGGTGCCAGGTTCAGCCACGTCACGGTGTGGAAGAGCAGCATGAGGAGCACCACGCCGTGCGTCACGACGACCGCGGGCCGCTCGAGCCACGCCTGGAACCTCTCGTAGACGTCGGGCCCGCGCGCCAGTGTCCATGCCTGGACCAGCAGTAGCATCACGGAGTATGCGACGAATACGCTCGTCAGCTCGCGAACGATGAACTTCGTAAAGGGCAGCCGCCGCAGCCACCAGAAGATGGGCATGCGTGCCCGGAACCACCTCGGGCGATAGCGCGAGTACCGGGTGTTCACGGGTTTCGCCATGGCCTGACCACCGAGCCCAGCCAATCCAGGGCCGCCGCAAGCTTGTAGCGCTGGATGGCGCCCGCGGGATCCACGTCCTACGGGCATACCTCGGTGCAATCGCCGACGAAGGTGCACGCCCAGAAGCCCT
>JACQVC010000380.1 GCA_016209995.1 Gemmatimonadota bacterium | reverse complement strand
TCGCCGCCCAGCGCCCACCACGCACCACCCGCCAACGCGAGCACGGCCACCGCGCCCGCGCCCGCGAACTGGCCGGCGCGCCCCACCGGCCGGCGAGGGGTGCTGGGCTCTGCGGGCCGCGAGCGGCGAGGCGTGCGCACCACGCCCTGCGGCGTGAGGTCGAACGCCCAGGCGAGGGCGAGCGCGAGCGGGAAACCCGCCAGCACCACGACGACCAGCAGGCGCAGCGCCCAGTCCGGCAGCAGCAGCGCGGGGAAGACCATGTCGGCGGCCTCGATGAGGACGAACGCGACTACGGCGTACGCCGCCACCACACGGAAGACGCGCCGCCGCTTCAGCTCGCCCACGAGCCGTGACAAGCCGGATGGATCCTTGGATTTCGGAGCCAAGGCAGCCTCCTGCACCCGCTTCGCTCCATGGCGGCTCAAAGCGGCGGACATCGTCGGTGGAGAGGTGCTTCGCCGGATGGAAAGTAAGCGAGCCAGCGGCCTACTTGCAAAGAAGCCGTCGAGGACGACGCCTGGCGGTGGACGCCGGACGGGTCAAACGCGATGTCGTGGCCTGTGCGGCTTCAACAGCGAGCGCTCCCGGGAGCTGAAAGAGCTCAGTCGGTGATGGCCGCACGATTGACAACCACCTCGGCGTGCTGTCTTGTGGTCAGAATTCATGCTGACCCTACGACGCATCAGCGACAGCCTGGGTCCGGGTATCGTCATGGCGGCGACCGCTATCGGCGCGAGCCACGTGATCCTCAGCCCGGTGGCGGGCGCGCGCTTCGGCTACGACCTCATCTGGCTCGTGCTCTTCTCGCACTTCTTCAAATATCCCGCGTTCGAGTTCGGTCCGCGGCTGGCGATCGCGAACGGGTATTCGCTGATTCGCGGGTATCAGCTCGTGCCCGGGCCGAGGAACTGGGCGCTGTTCGTCTTTCTGCTGACGACCACACTGCAAGGGCTGACGATCCTGACGGGCGTCATCTCGGTGACGGCCTCGATTCTCGTGGTGACGCTGGGGCGGCTGCCGTTCCCCGCCTGGATCTTCCTGACCGGCGTGGTCGTGATCGTGCTGCACAAGACCGGCAAGTACGCCGCGCTGCAACGACTGAGCAAGGTGTTCATGGCGATCCTCGCCGCCGCGACGGTCATCGCCTTCGTAGTCTCGCCGCCGGGACCCGCGGATCTCGCGCATCTCGTGATTCCCGTCGTTCCCGCGGGTGCGATCCTGCTCGTGTCCTCGATCTTCGGCCTCATGCCGACCGGCGTGAACGTGTCGATCTGGCACTCGTTGTGGGCCGTCGAGCACCTCAAGTACTGGGAGAAGAAGGCCAGGGACAAGCAGGACATGTTGCGCATGGGGATGATCGACCTGCGCACGGGCTATTGGTTGTCGGCTGTGCTGGCCATCATGTTCATGAGCCTGGGCGCGAATCAGCTGCGCCCGCGCGGCTTGACGCCGGACGGCATCAATGTGGCGCTGACGCTGTCGAACATCTACACGGAGATTCTGGGCCGCTGGATGTTCCCCGTGTTCATGCTGGCGATGTTCGCGGCCATGTTCTCGACGACCTATTCCGTGATGGACGGTTTCCCGCGCGCGTTCTCGACCATCCTGAAGACGCTGTTCCCCGAGAATGCGTTCCTGAAGCGGCCGAGCAATCCGACCTACTGGATGTTCATGGGCGTGATCTTCAGCTTCGCGATCGTCGCCAATACTCTGCTGCCGAACCCCGTGCTGATGGTCAGCCTGGTGGGCGTGCTCAGCCTGATCGTCGCGCCCATCCTTTACTCGCTGAACTATTACTGCGCCACACGCCTGATCGAGGATGAGGCGCTGCGTCCCTCGCCGCGCAAGCGCATCTGGGCGCTGGCGGGCATCGTTTTTATGACGATGGCGGGCCTGTTCTTCATGTATACCGAGCTGTACGTGAAGTATCTGCAGTAAGATGGAGCCCAACGAGTTCCGCGCGACCGGTCATCGTCTGATCGATCTGGTGGCCGACTACCTCGATACCGTCGAGGAGAAGCCGCTCTTTCCCAAGGTGAGCCCACGGCTGCTCACGCAGCTGTTCGACGAGCCGTTGCCACAGGAGCCCGCGGACGCGGATGCGGTGATCGCCGAGCTCGAGGAGAAGCTTCTCCCCTACTGCTCGCACGTCAGCCATCCCGGTTATATGGGGCTGATCACGCCCACGCCCACGCCGATGGGCATTCTCGGCGATCTGCTCGCCTCGGCGCTGAACCAGAACATCGGAGCCTATACGATCGGACCGTCGGGCGTGGCGCTGGAGCGGCGCGTCGTGCGCTGGTTGGACGACCTGGTCGGCTATGGGCCCGCTGCCGGCGGGAACCTCACGAGTGGCGGCATGATGGCGAATTTCATCGGGCTGAAGCTGGCGCGCGATTGGGCGAGCGGCGACCGCGCGCAGCACGATGGGGTCACCGGCCGCTGGGCCGCGTACGCATCCGAGGAGCGGCACGTGTCCGTGGATAAGGCCGTGGATGCGGTCGGCCTGGGGCGCGACGGGCTACGCGTCCTTCCTACCGACGACGCGTTCCGCCTCCGGATCGATGCCCTGGAAGCTGCGATCGCCGAGGACCGCAGTCGCGGCGTGCGACCCGCCTGCGTGATCGCAGTCGCGGGGACCACGAACACGGGCGCGGTAGACGACCTCGTAGGGCTGCGTCGCATCGCGGATCGCGAGGGTGCCTGGCTGCACGTGGACGCCGCTTACGGTGGCGGTATGCTGCTCTCCAGCCGAGGGCGCGCGGCGCTGCCGGGCCTCGAGCTGGCGGACTCGATCGTGCTAGATCCGCACAAGTGGTTCTACGCGCCGCTCGACGCCGGGGCGGTGCTGGTGCGGGACGAGCAGCGGCTCACGACATCGTTCGGGCTCCAGCCCGCCTACCTGACCGACGAGATGGATACGCAGAGGGAGCGCTACCAGTACTACGTCCACGGCTTCGAGCAGTCGCGACGCTTCCGCAGACTGAAAGTGTGGATGAGCTTCAAGCGTTACGGTGCACGCGAGATCGGCCGCTGGATCGACCGCAACGTGGCGCAGGCAAGCAGACTGTACGAGTTGTGCGTGGCGGACCCCGCGTTCGAGCCGGCCACCGAGCCGACCATGTCCGCCATCTGCATTCGCTATTGTGCGGGCGATCTGGACGGCCCGAGGTCGGCGCAGCTCCACGCCGAAGTCGCGCGTCGAGTCGAGGAAAGCGGTCGGTTCTGGATCTCGACCACGTTGCTCAAGGGCAAGTCCTGGTTCCGCATCAATCCGGTGAATTTCCGAACGCGAATGGAGCACATGGACGGGCTGTTCGACTTGCTGCGGCGCGAGTGTCAGGACGTGGCGCGGTCGCTACCAGATCGCTGACGAACCAG
The DNA here is from genome assembly GCA_016209995.1 of Gemmatimonadota bacterium. Classification (GTDB taxonomy): domain Bacteria; phylum Gemmatimonadota; class Gemmatimonadetes; order Longimicrobiales; family Gaopeijiaceae; genus JACQVC01. The sequence goes on along the minus strand of JACQVC010000380.1, from coordinate 445 downwards.
AAGTCCGGAGGCCGCGGCTGTCTATGGAGCGACGTGTTACCTGTCCACCGTCCCCAGAGACGCCGCGGTCCCCCACCTCCTCCCGCTGGGCACAGCTCATCGCCCGGATCTACGAAGCCTTCCCGCTCCTCTGCCCCCAATGCGGGGCCGAGATGCGCATCATCGCTTTGCTCACCGATCCCTTCACCTTCCGCCCCATCCTCGAGCACCTCGACATCCCTACCCGCCCTCCACCACTCTCCCCCGCCCGGGCACCACCCCAGACCTCGCTCGACTTCGACCAGAGCCCCGACTTCGACCTCACCGATCCGAGCCCATCCCTGAGTTCGACTTCGACCAGTCGATCGGAGCCTGACCGGCACACTGTGGCCCCTCTCCCCCCTCCCTTCCCAACAGCGCGAGGGGCCGATGCTTCGTCCACCTCCCCTCCTCGCCAGACAAACGG
>JACQVC010000373.1 GCA_016209995.1 Gemmatimonadota bacterium | reverse complement strand
GTCAGCGGCACGAGATCCGCGATCGTCGCGAGCGCCACGAGGTCGAGGTGCTGGTGCAGGTCCGCGTCCGGACGGCCCAGCCGCCGCGCCAGCGCCTGACAGAGCTTGTAGGCCACCCCCGTGCCCGCCAGACCCTTCTCGGGGTACGCGCAGTCCTCGCGGTTCGGGTTGACCAGCGCGACAGCGGGCGGCAGCTCGGGACCCGGCCGATGATGGTCCGTCACGATCACGTCGATCCCCAGGCCGGCCGCACGCCGGACCGGTTCCACCGCCGTGATGCCGCAGTCCACCGTCACGACCAGCGTCGCACCCGCGCTGCGCGCCGCATCCACTCCTGCATCGCCGAAGTCATAGCCATCCCGCAGCCGGTGCGGAACAAACGGCACAACCTTGGCCCCCAGCTCCGTCAACCAGCGAGTGTAGAGGGCCGTGCCGCACGCGCCATCCACGTCATAGTCGCCATGCACCAGGATCACCTCGCCCGCATCCAGCGCCGCCACGATCCGGGATACGGCCCGCTCCGAGTCCGCCAGCCACTCCGGTGGATGAAGCTGTGCGAGCTGAGGCCTCAGGAACGCCTTCGCGGCCTCCGGGTCACCATGACCCCGCACCGCCAGCAGAGCACACAGCGGCTCAGGCAGCTTCAGCGTCGTGGCCAGGCGCTCGACCACCTCCTGGGCCGGGCGCTGCGCCACGGACCAGCGGGGCTCCGGAGCCGTAAGGCGTGATATCATTCCTTCGCTGACCTTCGCTACGGTTCCGGTGGCGCCAGGATCACTCCGCAAGCTTCGCAGTGGATCAGAGCGCCCGCTCGGCGGATCTCTGCCTGCCGCTGGATCGGAATCATGCTGAAGCAGTAGCCGCAGGCGCCGTCCTCCGTGAGCGCCGTCACCGCTATGCCCGAGCGTCCCGAGCGCACGCGCTCGTACGCCTCGCGTGTCGCCGGATCGATCCGGATCGCCTGATTCGCGCGCCGGTCCCGCAGGATCGCGAGCCGCTGCTCGAGCGCCTGGCGCTCCCCGAGCAGCGCCTGCCGCCGCGGCTCGATCTCGGCGTTCAACTCCGCGAGCTTGGCCTCCAGCTCGGCCAGGCGCTGCTGCGTGCGCCCGATCTGCTCGAGCAGCTCGAGAGCTTCCTGCTCATCCGTCTCGACGGCGCGCCGAACAATGTCGATCTCCGCCCGCACCGCCGCCTCCTCGCGGACGTTGCGCACGAGATTGAGCTTCTCTTCGAGGTGCTTGAGCCGCGCGCGCTTTTCGTCGGAGACCATCTCGAGGCGGCGCTCGGCCAGGCGCATCTCGCGAATCCGCGCGCGGGCGGCCTCCACCTCGACGTTCACCTCCTGGGCGGGGGCCTCGACATCCGCGATGCGGGGCTCGTAGGTCTTGACCTGCTCCGCGGCCGCCTCCATCTCCCGGTCCAGCGTCTGGAGCGCCTTGAGCGACTCCAGCGCATCGGCGTTCTCCGTCTTCGTTCCTCTAGCGTTTCCTTCGTTCTCGGCCATGTCACCTCTGCGTCACGGGTTGAGACACGTGCGTGTGCTTGCGCGCGGTGGGCACCCAATGATCTTCGTCGAGTTCTCGGCGTTGACGGACCAGCTCCTGCATGCTGCGCACCAAGCCGGATTGTTCTTCTTCGGCTGCGTTCGCTAGTGATTTCTCGAGGTCGGCCATTTGCTCGTCGAGCCTTCGTACCTTGATCTTCTTGATCGAGTCCTGGAGTATCCGTTCCTCGTCGGCAAGAATCTCGGGATCGTCCATGAGCTCTCCCCACCGGTGCACGCCTTCCGGGCTCATCGACTCGGGGGGCGCTCTCAGCTCCGGATGCGCGACCAGAGCTGCGAAGATCTCCCGCAGAACCGGATTGCCCAGCTCATCCGCGCCGAGTTGTTCGGCCGTCCGCTCGATGAAATCCCGGCTCTTGATCAACAACAGGATCAGCCGGCGCTCCGGTCCGAGCTCCGGAAGCACGATGGGCCTCTCCCGGGGTCTCCTCAACGCAGCGGGCGTGGGTGGCGGCAGCGGACCCATACGGGTAAGGTCGTTCTCGATCGCCTGGCGCCCCACGCCGACTCTCTCCTCCAGCCTCCTGACGTAGATGTCCCTGAGCGCCAGATCCTTTGTCGCGCGAATCGTGGGGAGAAGACGGTCCTTCAGAGCGTCCCACTTGGCGGCGGTGCTGTCCAACAACCCGCGCTTCGCCAGCTCGTGCAGCTTGCTGTCCAGCACGTCGATCGCGTCCTTGATGTAGCGCCGCACCGCGTCCGGGCCTTCACGGCGCACCAGGGAGTCGGGGTCATCGCCCGCTGGCAGACTCGCTACCTCCGGGTGCACACCTTCGGCCAGGAGCAAGTCGGCGGCGCGAAATGTGGCGCGACGCCCAGCCTGGTCGCTGTCGTAGAGGATGTACATCCGGCGGCAGTAGCGCGCGACGAGCCGTGCCTGCTCCGCGGTCATCGCCGTGCCCAACGTCGCAACGACGTTTTCGATTCCACTGGCGACGAGCGACACGAGGTCCATGTAGCCTTCGACGAGCAGTGCGGCACCTTCCCGCCGCAGCGCGATCTTGGCCCACGACAGGCCGTAGAGGACGGACCCTTTGTGGTAGATGACCGTCTCGGGTGAGTTCAGGTACTTGGGAGTGCCTTCCTCGGCCGCACCGATCACTCGCCCGCCGAACGCCACGACTCGCCCGCTGGCGTCCTCGATCGGAAAGATCAGACGATCGCGGAAGCGATCGTACGGGTCGCGGCCGCGGTCGCTTTCCTTGAGCAGTCCGACGTCCAGCAGCAGCGCGTCGCCGATCTTGTGAGCCGCCGCGGCCTCGCGCAACGCGTTCCACTCGGCCGGCGCATACCCCAACCCGAATCGCTCCGCGACCGCGCGCGCGATTCCGCGTTCCTCGAGGTAGCGCCGAACCGACTCGCCGGCGGCGTCATCCCATAGCTGACGGGTGTAGTAATCGCGCGCGAAGGCGTTGACCTCGTAGAGAACGCGATACGGATCCTCGCCGCGACCCTTGGTCTCGCGCTCGCGAAGATCCACTCCT
>JACQVC010000040.1 GCA_016209995.1 Gemmatimonadota bacterium | reverse complement strand
CGCCCTCACCTGACTGAGCGAGCTCTCCGCGCAGAGCGCTGCGCTGGAAGGCTGAGAAAAGGTGAACCTCCGCGGCGACGTCCCGGGCCGTCCGAACCAGCTCGCGTGCGCGGGCGATCTGCTCGGTGAGGTCCGCCCGTGTCGTGACGACTTCGGTATCCAGAATCCGCTGGCGTGCGTCGGAGCCTCCACCCGCGATGGCCGGATCCCACGGTTCGCCGGCGCGCAGCACCCAGACGCGGTCCGCTGCTCCGGCGCCTTGCGCGCTCGCGATCGCGAGTGCCGACAGGTGATCGTAGAAGCGTGCGTCACCCTCGATGACTCCCGTGCTCGCCGAGTTATCCAGGACAATAGCCACAGACGTCGGCTCGTGAGAGGTGCCCCGGCCCGCCAGGTACGGCTGCGCTCCAGCGGTGACCAGCAAGAGTACGGCGGCGATTCGTAGCGCCAGCAGAAGGAGCTGGCGCAACCGTATGCGGAATGCATTCTTCTCCTCGGCGCGGCGCAGATAACGCAGGGCTGGGAACGCCAGGCGAGGTGCGTGGTGCCGGTGGAGGAAGTGCAGGAGGACCGGAATCGCCAGAGCGACGCTCGCGATCAGGAAGAGGGGGCTCAGCAGTCCCATAGCAACTAGCGCAGCTGCTCGCGCTTGCGAATGTACGCGCGGAGTGCGGCGGTGAAGCCCTCATGCGTGCTCACCGCGCTATAGTCGACTCCGTGCCGACCCAGCTCCTTCTGCCACTCGGCGAGCACGTCGGCGACGGCTCGCCGGTACTCGGCCCGCACGTCCGACAATCGCACGGGAAGCTCCTCGCCGGTTTCCGGGTCGTAGAACTGTGCGTCCGGCATGGCGGGCAGCTCGCGCTCGCCGGGGTCGAGTATGTGAAAAACCAGCACTTCGTGGCCCCGGTGTCGCAGGGCTTGAAGTGTGCGGCGAGTCTCCTCGGGATCCACGAGCAGGTCGGAGACCAGGACCATCAGACCGGGGCGTCGCAGACGAGCCCCAACCTCGCGGAGGATGGTGTGAACAACCGTCTGCCGTCCCGCCTGCAGGCCACCGAGCCGGCGCGTGAGCTGAGTCCACTGCCGGCGCCCTCCACGAGCGGCCACGGTCTCACGGATACGGTCGTCGAACGCCACGAGCCCCACGGCATCACCCTGGCGGAGGAGAATCAACGCCAGACAGGCCGTAAGCTGCTTCGCATACCAGAGCTTCGCCGGCAGCTCATCGGGCCGCGAGCTCCAATCCATGGACGCGCTAACGTCGAGCAGGAGGTAGGCCTTGAGATTCGTCTCCGCTTCGTATTCCTTGACGTAGTAGCGATCGGACCGGCCGAACACGCGCCAATCGACGTGGGCCGTGTCGTCACCCGGCTGGTACGCGCGGTGCTCGGCGAACTCCGCGGAGAAACCGTGGTGCGGCCAGCGGTGCAGACCCATGAGAAAACCCTGCACGACCTGACGCGCTACGAACTCGAGATCTCCAAGCTGGGCCAGTTCCCGCGGGCTCAAGAGATCTGCGCGCACCTGCCCGGAGCTACTGTTGTCGGAGGCCTGACTCATGCGCACAAGTTAGCGGACGAACAGGTCGGCGGGCGAGGCGGCGCTCGAGCGCACAACGCAAGTGTTGTCCTCGGGGGTTGGAGGGCACGTCCTCCTCGGGGGACGGCCTCAGGGGTGGAGACGGCGAACCAGAAGCTGTAACTTGGCGTTGGATGCAGGGATGTCGGCGTGTCGGGGATGGCACGCAACCTGCCGTTAGCAGGGCGAACACGATTCGCACAACCGTAGTGTGGGCGGGACAGCGTGACGATGCCGCTGCGCCTGCAGGAGTCGTTTCGATGAGGCTCGTTGCCTCAGCCCTGGCATGTACGCTGCTTCTGGCGGGCTTCCGCGAGGGGCCGAGCGCCGCTGGTCCGGCCCGAGCCTCGAGAGCGAGGCAGACATCTGAGCTTACGGCGAGAGTGTGGCTTCAGGATGGGAACGAGCCGGTGCTGCGCCGCGGAGCGCAGATGCGGGCCTACTATCGGGTCAGCGAGGATGCGTACGTGGCGATCTTCCACGTGGACACGAACGGCTTCGCGCGACTTCTGTATCCACGCTCTCCCGGTGAGGACAATCTCGTGCTGCGCGGCCGCACCTACCGGCTTTTCGTCGGAGATTCGCCCTTCTGGAACGTCGACGATGATCCGGGTGTGGGCTACCTTTTCATCGTGGCCTCGGCGGCGCCGCTGGACTTTTCGGGCGTCTATTACTCCGAGTACGATCGGGTGTGGGACCTCGGCACCGAGTACAGCCGCATTTACGGCGATCCGTACGCGGCCATGCACGACTACGTGGCGTTCTTGCTCCCGACCTGGGAACGTCACGGCTATGCCCTCGACTTCACGGCTTACCACGTGGAGCGCACCTACGCGTACCCTCGTTTCCTTTGCTACGACTGTCACGGTTTTCGACCCTACGCCGTCTGGAATCCATATACGTACGCCTGTGTGCGGTTCCGGGTCGTCATCCAGGACGATCCCTACTACTATCCGGTGACCCGGTATCGAGGCTCGCAAGTCGTTTACGCGCGGCCTCCGGATCCGGAGCGCCGGCGGTTCGTCTTCAAGGAGCGGGCGAGCGGCGAACCTGGAACGCCGTTGGTTGAAAGCCGGTCGGCTATGCCAGAGGTCCGGGCGGCGTCTCCGGAACGTCGGGCCACCGACCCAAGCGTGATCGTGCCGGATCGGGGTGGAGTCGCGCCGCCGGCACCGGCCGTTCGGCTCGACGCGGGGCCAGACCGGAAGGAACGTCCCACGCTGGAACGCCGGGTGCCTGCACCAAACCTCACGCCGGCGAGCCCAAGTCCGGCGCAGAGCAGGCCCGACGCGACGCGACCCGGTGCGCCTCGGCGCAGCGAGCCGGCGGCTCAGACTCCCCAGAGGGGACGCGAGACTTCACCCCCGGCGGCGCGGTCGGCTCCGCTGACCGAATCGCGTCCCTCGCGTCCACCACCAGTGCCTTCATCCTCGCAGCCCGCGCGGCGTCGGCCGCCTGGGAGGTAGAGTAGCGGTCCACTTATCTCCCTTCTTACACTTTCCGCGTAACACCGTAAGCCCTCACAAAGCATCCGTCAGAGCCAGCGTTGGGCGGCTGCCTAGAAACTGCGAGGCAACGCCGTTATCCTGTGGGTGCGATCGATCCATCGAGCTGAGGGGGAGCCCGCGTGCGAGTTCGATTCTACAACATAGTCGTCGTCGTGGCTGTGGCCTCGGTCGGGTGTGCAGGCGCAGGTAGCCGCGACCTGGAGCCGCCCGGCACGCAGGAAGCCGTCGCCACGATAACGGCAAGCGATGCAGAGCGGCATCTGGCTTTCCTGGCAAGTGATGCGCTGCGTGGCCGGGCGACGCCGAGCCCGGGGCTCGATACGGCAGTCGCCTACTTGTCCCGTGAGCTCGCTTCGTTCGGGTTGAGCCCCGGAGTCGGGGACACGAGCTACGTTCAGCGTTACCCCTACCCGCTGGTTCGGTTGACCCCCGAGCAGTCACGGCTGGAGATCAGAGGACCGGGCGGAGCCGTGCTGGGGCGCCCGGGGGTGGATTTTGCCGTGTCCCCAGGTCGTACGCCCCGGATCGCCGGGCGAGTGAGGGGGGTTGCGGCACCGGCTGCCGCAGCCGACGGGGGCAGTGACCCGCCGCCCGCCGTGGCCGCCGCTCTCCCGGGCGCCACTGGGACGCCGTCCTGGCTCCAGGCTCGGGATCGCAACGTGCGAGAAGCCGCGCTGAGGAATGCCGCGGCGGTCATCCACGTTGTGGATGCCGCGACATCCTCGGATCTGATCCGCGACGTGACGGCCGCCGTCTCCCGTCCCGCGCGTCTTTTCGGCGGCTTGGCGCCACTGGCGGAAGTTTTCGTCACGGGGGCGCTGCTCGAGAGCGCGCTGGGGCGCTCCATTCCCGCGGGCGAGCTGGACAGCTTGCTGGGCACGGTTCCCGTGGAGATCGAGTTGGCCGTGCCGGCAGAGCACATGGATCAGGCCGAGGGAGTGAACGCGGTCGCGCTCTATCGCGGAGCCGACCCGCTACTGTCCAATACGTACGTAGTCGTCACCGCGCACGTGGACCATCTGGGAGTTGGCGAGCCTGTAAACGGCGACTCCATCTACAACGGAGCCGATGACGACGCTTCCGGAGTGACGGCGCTCCTGGAGGTCGCTCAGGCCTTTACCGCTTTACCCTCGCCACCCCGTCGCTCGGTGATCTTCATCGCGGTGAGCGGGGAGGAAGCAGGGCTGTTGGGTTCGCGCTGGTTCCTCGAGCACTCGCCCGTACCCGTGGATTCGATCGTGGCCGATCTGAACCTCGACATGGTCGGCCGCAACGGTCCGGACTCGCTCGCCCTCATCGGTGGTGAATTCTCGTCGCTGGGCCGGGTGGTCCGCGATGTTGCCGGCGACGTAGAGAATCTCGGGCTGGTCGTGACCGGCGACCGCTGGCCGGAAGAACAGTTCTTCTTCCGCAGCGATCACTTCAACTTCGTCACCCGAGGTATTCCAGCGGTCTTCGTCTTTGCGGGCGTACACGAGGACTATCACCAGCCGTCCGACGAGCCGGACCGCGTCGATGCAGACAAGGTAGCGCGCGTTGCACGTCTTGCCTTCCACACGGTTCTGCGCGTGGCGAACTCACCGGATAGGCCCGAGTGGTCGGCGCAGGGCAGGGAGGTGCTCCGGTCGTTGGGGAGGTAGTCACTCGCTGACCCGCTGATTTCTACCGCGGCCGGCCTCCGAACGAGATTCCTACCATGCCGAGCACGTCGCCGCCTCGACTCGCTGCAGCAGCACTGATATTGAGCACACCGAGCTCGAGTCCTGCGCCCCAGCTCAGCAGTGTCCCTCCGGTCACCACGGCGAAACCGCCCCGTAAGGGCAGAATCGGGAGGAGACGCAGCTCGGCTCCTGCCCCCAGGTGACTCTTGGGTTCGAGGGCCAGGCCGTCGCCCAGCTGCTGGCGGAAGTCTCCGGACAGCGTGAGCATTGAGCTGGGCCGAAATGCCACACCCACGGCGATGGCCGGCTTGTACTTCAGGTCCGCTAGCTCATCCTTCAGCGCGGTGGGTGCCTGCGCGAACGGCATCTCATCG
>JACQVC010000377.1 GCA_016209995.1 Gemmatimonadota bacterium | reverse complement strand
GGCCGCGCCGCCGCCCACGGCCAGCGCGGCGATCCCCGGCTGGCCCTGCAGGGATGCGACCACAGCCGCCAGCAGGCACCACGCCGTCGCATCGTCGAACGCCGCCGCGCCGATGGCGAGCGTGCCGATGCGCGTCTGCGCCATCCCCGACTCGTAGAGGATCCGCGCCAGCATCGGGAAGGCCGTGATGGCCATCGCGGCCGCCATGAAGAGGGCCGCCTGCCAGGGACGGACGGCCGGAGCAAACAAGGCCGCATCGCCCGCGAGCATCGCGCCCATCGCGCCGCCCATCACGACCGGCACGGCCACGCCAGACACGGACACCCAGAGCGCGTCCCGCGAGTGGGCGACGAGCAGGCTCGTGCTCAGGTTGAGGCCAATCAGGAACATGTAGAGAACGAGCCCCACCTGACTCAACGCGTACAAGATGCTCATCGACACGTTCGGGGGAAACAGGAAAGCCTGCGCCTCTGGCCAGAGCAGTCCCAGCAGCGAGGGACCCAGCAGCACGCCAGCCACCATCTCACTGACCACCTGCGTCTGCCCGAGACGGCGCAATAGACGGCCGGCGACGCGACAAACGATCAGAATCACCGTCAGCTGCAGGAAGAGGTGGATTGCCAGGTCGAGATTTCCAGGCATAGGCTCGGGCAGGGCTAGACGCGCTGCTGATGGACGGTCCAGACCTCGGTGGGCCGGAGAACGCCGTGCGCCGTGGCGTACGCCGTCACGAGACGCGGCGGAACCAGGTCGAAGCCCGGCGCCATCGAGCGTGCCTCATCCAGTTTGAACGCCTCACAGACGGCGTAGAAGCGGACGCCGCAGTCGTGGGCCGCTCGAGCCAGTCGTAACGACGGGCTGCCGTTGACCAGGGCACCATCCGGGACCACACGGTCGGCGCCGACGAGGACGAAGGTTGACGCTCCCACGACGCCGACCAGGCGGTCGTCCGGCACGACCTCGCAGGTGACGCCGTGCTGTCGCAAGAACGCGGCCACGCGGTCTCCATAGGCGACACGGCCGGCGCGCGACTCGAGGGCCAACACCCGGAGCCGGCGCTCGCGTGCGGCGAGGCAGGCCTGGAGCACGGCCGAGCTGTAGCTGCACGTCATCACGGCAGCGTCGGGCGGGATCAGCGTGGCCGCGCACGCCACGGCCGCCCTCGACGCCTCCTCCAGCCACACGCGCGCTCGCCGGCAGGCATCCCCGGCGCCCGCCACGCCGGCCGCCGATGAGGGGTCCTCGACCACCCGCCGCACGACGTTCCCGATCGCGGCCATGGTCGGGCGGGCGCGGCCCAGCGCGGCCGCCGCCTCGGGCAGATGGTCCAGCCGCCCCTGCTCCACCGTCCAGCACAGGACGTCCAGCGCCTCGCGTGCCAGCTCGGTTGCGCCGCGATCGCGATCGGCCGCAACGGCCGAGACCCGCCGCGCGAGGTCGTCGGCGAAGCTCATCGTTCAGCGCCCCCCAGGCTGAGGTCTGCGGGTCGCGGGCTGAAAGTGATATCGTGGATCGATGCGGTCACTTGTCAAATACGCGTTCGTGGCATCGGGCGCCGCTCTCGTCGTGCGCTGTGGCGGCGACGTCCCGCGCGGGACCCCTGCTCCGCCCGACGACTACCTCGTGCAGGTCCAGGCGTGGCGCGACCAGCACGAAGCGGACTACCGGCGCGACTGGGTCAGCATCGCCGGCCTGCATTTTCTCAGTCCCGGCGCGCACACGGCCGGCAGCGACGCCGCCAGCGACATCAGGCTGTCGGCCGGCCTGCCCCCCACGATCGGCCGGCTGACGGTGGCCGACGGCACCGTGCGGTACGATCCGGCCCCCGGCCTGGCGGTGACTCGAGACGGCCGTCCCGTCACCGGCCCTCTCGTCCTCAAGGAGGCCGGAAGCCCGGCTGCGGAGGAAATCCGCATCGACGAGGTGCGTCTGGTCGTGCACTCCAGCGGCGAGCGCCTGGCGCTGCGCGTCCGCGACCCGAATGGACCGCTCGCCACCGGGTTCCTCGGCTTCACCTGGTTCCCCACCGATCCGGCGTACCGCGTCACCGGACGATTCATGTCCGACCCCGAGCCGCGCGAGGCAGCCGTCCCCAACACGTTTGGCGACCAGGACACCTACACCATCGAAGGCGTGGTGGAATTCGAGCTGCACGGGCAGACGCTGCGGCTCCGGCCCTTCACGACACGCCCGACCCGTTTCTTCTTCGTCTTCCGCGACGCCTCGAGCGGCGAGGAGACGTACGAGACGGCGCGCTTCCTGTACTCCGATCTGCGAGACGATGGCACGACGGTGCTGGACTTCAACGAGGCGTACAATCCTCCCTGCGCGTTCAATCCCTACACGACGTGCCCGATCCCGCTGCGGGAGAACGTGCTGCCGGTCAAGATCCTCGCCGGCGAGCGGGCGTACCCCGTCGAGGTGAAGCTCCCCGAATGAGCCGGGGCGATCGACTCGCCGCCGCTCGGCAGGGCGGCGTCAGGCGCGCGGCGCCCTGCACCGCGGCGACCGTCCATCACGCCGTCCGGGTGCGCCAGCCTTCCGCGTACGCCTCGCGCGCGACCTTGGAGTACGGCGCGGGGCTGACGATGACGCGAATCTCGATCTGGCGGTGGCGCTCGACGGTCGTCTTCTGCGAGCCGCCGCCCTCCTCGCCCCAGACCAGCGTCAGCTCGGTGCCGATCTCGACGTCCGGATCCACCGATCCCAGCGACAGCATCGAGCGCTCGTTGTAGCTGTACCCGGCGAACATCGAGACGCCGACCGTCTTCCCCTTGCGCAGGACCTTGTCGTAGGAGGCCGACGTGTAGTTCGACAGCGGCAGGTCGATGTACTTGTAGATGTTCCCGGC
>JACQVC010000039.1 GCA_016209995.1 Gemmatimonadota bacterium | reverse complement strand
GTGGTAAAGCGTCATGACGCGCGCCTGCCGCGCATCACCAGGCGGGACCCGTCCGCGTCCAGCGTCGCGAGCACGATCTCACCGGGCTCCAGCGCGATGCGGGTAGCGAGCTCCAGCGAGACGCCGGCTGACCGGACCGTGTCCCGTGCTGTCGTCGTGCCGTCGATCGCTACCTCGAGAAGGAATGAGGCAATTTGTCCCTCGCAAACGACAGGTTGTCTCATGTGGGCGGGCAGCCTGGCGAGTTCTTCGTCGCTGAGCTGGCGACACTCCTCCTCGCGCTCGCCGCGGTAGCGCCAGGACAGGCGCACGAGCGCGGCTTCACCGTCCGCACCACCGTAGGGCAGTCGGGACAGGGCTCCCAATGCGGCCGTGGTAAGGGTGGCCAGTGCGGCGGCGGCGATGAGCCTGGTCGTGCGCCTCACAGCGAGACCCTCTCCTTCCCTCGGTGCATGCTCGTGCGGTCGTCCGGCCGATCGCACATCCGGATGAGGTCCGGGACCTCGCCCTCCCCGAGGGCGGCGTCGAGCTCCGCGATCTCCGTCTCGAATGCCCGCAGCTCGTCGAGTGCCCGAGCCTGTTCGCCGGCGCCTGCCTTAACCAGTCGCACGCGCCGGCGGTCCACTCAGGCTGCGGCGCTGGCGCGCGCTTCCCGGATGTTGGTCGCTGCTCTGAACGGATACAACTTCGCACCGGTGAGCGGCTGGCGCCGCGTGCCGGCCGCCTCCTGATGGCAACTCCTGTGCCTCGTGCTACGGCATCGGCCTTTCGAACGCACGACCGACCCACGCACGAACCATGGCCACGCTGGCGCAGGCACGAGCGAACCTGTCCGCCCGCACAGTGGCACGCCTGTTGCACCTGCCCCGACGTGCGCCCCACGCCGTCACGGCGTGGATCGGCGCTCATGTCATCACAACTCCGACGGGTCCCTCCCACAACTCATTTCCGAGGACCCAACGGTGAGCTTGCTTGCCCGCAGCGTGGCACCGTGGAATCTTAGCCGATAGATGCCCTACAAGCCCTGGAGGTGACGATATGACCGGCCGCGCAGCCACGTCGTGTGTGGTACTCATGTTGGGAGTAGTGGCCAGCACCGGATGTGCGTCCGACGAGGCGGCGCCCGCGGCCGACGGGAACGCGGCGCTCGCCCGGCTGCTCGCCCGCGCCGACTCGTTCGAGCTGCCGGGCGAATGGACGCCGCCGCCCGGCGCTGCGCTCGAGCACTCGACCGCCGGCTTCGCCAAGACGCTGTGCTCCGCCGTCTTCATCACCGGACTCGATCCGGCGGACGCAGCGGCCAACGTGGGCTACTTCACGAGTCCGCCGGAAGACCGTGTGCACGTCACCGACACCATCGTCGACTTCGAGCGCAAGGCCGTGCACCTCACGCTCCCCTCCGGCGTGACGCGCACGGCGAAGCGCTACGGTAGTCAGGGCTGCGTCGCGCTTCCCATCGGCGAGGACTCCGTGTACTTCACGCCGTCGCTCCTGCGGCCCAACCTGCCCGATCGAGCCACGACGCCGTGGCCCATGGGCGACGTGATCCCCGCCGAGCCTTGGCCCGCCGAGGTCGACTCGGCCAGGGTCGCCGCGGCCGTGGCCGCGGCGATGCAGCCGCCCGAGGCCATGACCCTCGCCTTCCTCGTGACGTACAAGGGTCGCTTGCTCGCGGAGGCCTACGGGGAAGGAATCGGCATCGCGACGCCGCTCGAGAGCTGGTCCATGGGCAAGAGCCTCACCGGCACGCTCATGGGTGTGCTCATTCAGCAAGGCGTGTACGAGCTGTGGCAGTCGGCGCCGGTGCCCGAGTGGCAACAGCCGGGCGACCCGCGGCAGGCGATTCGCATCGGCGACATCATGCGCATGTCCAGCGGGCTGCGCATCCGCGCGCCGCAGGACCCGGACTACGACCCGTCACTCGGCTATCCAGACCACCTGTACCTCTATACCGGTACGGTCAACTCGTTCCAGTGGGCTGCGACTCGCCCGCAGCAATGGCCGCCCCATACGGTCGGCCGCTATCGCAACAGCGACCCGGTGCTCACGAATTACCTGATCCGGCTCGGTGTCGAAGGGCGCGGCGAGAATTATCACGCGTTCCCGCAACGGGCGCTCTTCGACAAGCTCGGGATGCGCGATGTTGTGATGGAGACGGACCCGTACGGCAACTTCCTCACGCAGGGCTACGAGCTGGTGGCCGCGCGCGATTGGGCACGGCTCGGGAACCTCTACCTGCAGGACGGCGTCTGGAACGGCGAGCGCATCCTTCCGGAAGGCTACGTCGAGTACGTCAGCACGCCAGCGCCCGCCTGGGTCGCGGATGGCAGGCCGGTATACGGCGGCGGGCACTTCTGGGTCAATGCCGATGGCGGCTCGCCCGTGCCGACCAGCGCGTTCCGCATGTCCGGCGCGGGTGGCCAGAGCGCCACCATCATTCCCACTCACGGCCTGGTCGTCGTGCGTTTGGGAAAGTATGCGGGTAGTCGGTACGCGGGTCAGGGACTGAACCGCGCTTTCGAGCTGCTCATGGAGGCCGTACCGCCGCTGGCGCCCAGCGGCGGGTGAGTCGGGCGGAGTCATCGTGCCGGAACGCGCGGAGCGGTGGGCGGGTGGATCGCCCAGCATCCGTATCGTGAGGATCGAGCCTCGGTCTAGGGAGGAATACCTATGTGGAAGCTGTCGCAGACCTCGTCGGGTATCGTGCGCAGTCACGCGCGCATTGCGCTGATCGTTGCGGCCGGGCTGCTCGTCTGGTCGGTCGCGCCCGTGCGGCACGCGTCTCACGACGCGCTGGCCCGAACGCAGAGCGCGCAGGTAGCGGACACGGTGCGCGTGACGTTCCGCGAGGGCACGAACATGTCGCTCGCGCTCGCGCCGGACGGCCGCACGCTGGTGGCCGACATCCAGGGCGTGCTCTGGACGCTGCCGATCGAAGGTGGTCAGGCGAGGCAGATCACGGACTACCTGGGAGACGCGCGCCAGCCCGCGTGGTCGCCGGACGGGCAGCAGATCGTATTTCAGTCCTATCGCGATGGCGGCTGGCACATCTGGACGGTGCGCCGCGACGGCACGGGCCTGCGTCAGCTCACGAGCGGCCCCAACGACCATCGGGAACCGCACTGGTCGCCTGACGGACGCCGT
>JACQVC010000038.1 GCA_016209995.1 Gemmatimonadota bacterium | reverse complement strand
GGTATTGGGTCCCGCCATGGCATAACTGATGGTGCCTCGCCGGTTGCTCTGGGCGACGGAGTCGTCGGCGATCGGCGCGCTGCGCCAGGCCGCCGAGACCTGCGGATCGCCGGCCAGGCCGAACTGAGCCATGAACCCTTCGATGACGCGGAAGAAGCGTGCGCCATCGTAGAATCCGCCCTGGACCAGGTTGTAGAAGCGATCCGCGCCGCGGGGCGCCCAATCGCGGTGCACTTCGATGACGAAGTCGCCTTTGCTCGTAGCGAATCTCGCTCTGTAGACGGCGGGTGCGGTTTCGTTCATGGCTGCCGATCGTGGGTCGAGAAGTGGATTCGTGGCGGCCGGTGTCGCGGCGGTAGCGGCCGTGTCCGGGCCACCCTCACTGGCCTGGCCGGCCTGCTCGCCCTGCTCTCCGCAGGCGACGAGGACCAACGCAGGAGCTAGGATCAGCGTGGAGCGAAGCGCGAGGCGTGCAGATCTCATACAGGCCGACTCCTTCTAGAGTTGGTTAGCGATCGCGCGCGAACGACGAAACGCATTATAGCCTGCACCTGGCGGTCCAGTCCAACCGGAGCGAAGCGGAGGTCAGCGAAGGGGCGGGGAGACGGGTGAGAGGAGGAGAGGAAGGGCGAGGTGGGGGAGTTAATTAATGCCTGAGCTACCGGAAGTGGCGCTGTACCTGCATGCGCTCGAGCGCCGGATCGTAGGCCAGCCGCTGGAACGGGTGCGTTTGCAGTCGCCGTCGCTGCTGCGCACGTACGAGCCACCGCTCGCGGCCGTCGAGGGCCGCCGCGTGGTAGGGCTGCAGCGCATGGGAAAGCGCATCGTTTGGCAGCTGGAAGGCTCGCTCTTCGTCGTGATCCATCTGATGATCGCGGGGCGCTTCCGCTGGAAGGGAAGGGGAGCGCCCGTGCCGAAGAAGGGCGCGCATGCCGCCTTCGACTTCCCGAACGGCACGCTGCTGCTGACGGAGGCGGCCACCAAGAAGCGCGCGTCGCTGCACGTGTTGCGCGGGAACGAGGCGCTGGCGGCTCTGGATCGCGGCGGCCTCGACCCCCTGTCCATTAGTCTGGACGAGTTCCGCGGCGCGCTGGTCCGCGAGAACCACACGCTCAAGCGAGCGCTCACGGACCCGCGGATTCTGAGCGGCATCGGCAACGCCCACTCCGACGAGATTCTCTTCCGCGCGGGGCTCTCCCCGGTGAAACGCACGCGACAGCTCGCCGCGGCTGAGATCGAGCGGCTGTACCAGGCGACGCGCAGCTCACTGGACGAGTGGATCCGGCGACTCCAGGCCGAGGGGGGTGAGGCGTTTCCGGAGAAGGTGACGGCGTTCCACCCGACCATGGCGGTGCACGGCAAGTATGGCCAGCCGTGCCCGCGCTGCGGCTCGCCGGTGCAGCGCATCGTCTACGCCGAGAACGAGACGAACTACTGTGCCCGCTGCCAAACCGGGGGCAAGCTGCTGCGCGACCGCGCGCTGTCGAAACTCCTAGGGGAGGACTGGCCGAAGACGATCGAGGAACTGGAGGAGTAGCGTCCTACCGCACCGACACCAGCAGCTTCGCCGACACCGTGTTGCGGTCGCCGGGAGAGTAGTCCGCGTTCAGCTTGATGGGTCCGAGGTTGAGCGTCAGGCCCCCGGTCAGCCGGGTCTCGGTGTCCAGCTCTTCCTTGAACGTGACCTTCGTCCCGTCGGCCGGCAGGCCGGGGTCGTTGTCCGGGTTGTCGACCGTGTACGACACATCCACATCGGCCGACTGTCGGGAAGCCGCTCCATACAGGGTCAGCAGGCCCAGGTCCTTGCCGACGATGAGGCCGTAACTCGAGCCCGAAGCCTCCACGTAATCGCCGACATCGAGGCTCTGCTTCCCGTAGTAGACGGACACGTCGACGGGGAAGAGCGGAATGTATTGGCTGAGCGAATGCTTCACACCGAAGCCGATGGCCTGAATCTTGCCCACCTCCTCCGTGGTCTCGACAGCCGGGATCATGCGCACGGAGACCTCGGTCCCCAGAAGGAGGCCGACGCTCCCCTGGATGACGGCAAACGGGACAGCCGGAAGGTCGAGGCCACCGGGGAAGTTGAGGGCGTAGTTGGAGGGGTTTCCGCCGGCCGCCTGGATGGCTAAGCGGCACTGACCCATGGGCTCGTACGTCTGGCCGCTGCCTGGCCCCGTGACCGTCGCCGTGGGGGTCAAGGAGGCAGGTGCGCCGTAGGGGTTTGTGCTGCACGCGCCGGCACCAGGGATGGAATTGGGAAGGACCGGAATGAACGCATCGTCCACGTCCTCGAGCAGAACGCCGCTCACGGACACGCCCAGGTGGAATCCGAAGAACGTATGGACACCAGCGGTATGAAAGATGCCCTGATTCAGCGCTGTTCCCACGCCCTGTGTGACGGGCTGGACGTACAGCATCGCGTTGTCTCTGGCCAGCGTTTCCAGTCGGTCCAGTGCGTCCTGGGCGGACAGGCTCCCGGCCGAAAAGACCACGGTGGCCAGAGCCACGGTCAGGGTCGAAACGGCGCAGCCTTTCTTCATCACCGCATCCTCCTCTCGGGACCGCGTTGGCGCTCGCATTGGCGCTGGAAGACTTGAATGTCGCACGGCGAGACGCCGCACGGCAACCGAACGCAGGGGAACGTCGAGGGAGGAGCCGAGCAGGGCAGTCGGCGCTGATTGCCTGCCTGCCCTGCGGCCGCTATACATGATACGCCTTCGACTTCAGTAGCGAGCAAGACCTGACCATGCGAAGATAAGTGCATCGACGCTGATGCCGCCGTGATCGATCCCCGGTAGACACGGAGGCCCGTGCTTACGGGGTCGTAAACCAGGAGGAAAGCGGAAAAGATGCCGCGCTACGTCTACTTCTTCGCGAACGGAAGCGCCGACGGCGACAAGGACATGAAGGATCTGTTGGGCGGCAAGGGTGCGAACCTTGCCGAGATGACGCGCGTCGGTCTTCCGGTACCGCCCGGGTTCACCGTCACGACGGAAGCGTGCCGGATTCATCTGCGTGAAGGGCGCATTCCGGAAGGGCTCCCGGCGGAGGTCAACGAGGCGCTGGCGCGGCTCGAGTCCATCCGCGATCGCCGGTTCGGGGACCGCAAGAGACCGCTCCTCGTGTCCGTGCGCTCGGGCGCGGCCGCCTCGATGCCCGGAATGATGGACACGGTCCTCAATCTCGGCCTGAACGATGAAACCGTCGCAGGACTGGCCGAGGATGCCGGCGATGCGCGCTTCGCCTACGATTGCTACCGCCGCTTCGTGCAGATGTACGCCAGGGTGGTCCTGCGACTCCCGGGCGATGATTTCGAGGCGCGTCTCCAGGCGAAGAAGCGCGCGCGTGGCGTGAACCAGGACACCGAGCTCGATGCGGAATCGTTGCAGGAGCTGGCCGGGGAATTCCGGGCGCTCGTGCGGGAGCGCACGGGTCGCGAGTTCCCCAGCAACCCCGAAGAGCAGCTGTGGGGTGCGATCGAAGCGGTGTTTGGGAGCTGGATGAACGAGCGCGCGATCCACTACCGCCGTGTGCATCGCGTACCGGCCGACGCGGGCACGGCGGTCAACGTGCAGACGATGGTGTTCGGCAACCTCGGCCATGACAGCGGCAGCGGCGTGGCGTTCACGCGGAATCCGTCGACGGGCGAGAAGCGGCTGTTCGGCGAGTTCCTGCCGAACTGCCAGGGCGAGGATGTCGTGGCGGGCATCCGTGATCCACTCGCGATCGAGGCGATGAGGGAGTGGTCGCCGCAAGCGTATACCGAGCTGGTCACGACGTGTGACCGCCTCGAGCAGCACTACCGCGATCTCCAGGACATCGAGTTCACGGTCGAGCGCGGCCGCCTCTACATGCTGCAGACCCGAGCCGGCAAGCGGACGGCGGAAGCCGCCGTCAAGATCGCGGTGGACTTGGTGGGTGAGGGCTTGCTGACCGAGCGTGACGCGGTGCTGCGCGTGTCGCCGGAGGACCTCGAGTTGTTTCTGCACCCCAGGATCGACCCAACGGCGCAGGTGGACGTGCTGCTCAAGGGGCTTCCGGCTTCGCCCGGCGCTGCAGCCGGGATCGTCGTGCTCGATCCGGATGAGGCGGTGGCGCAGGGTGAGGCGGGACATTCTGTCGTGCTCGTGCGACAGGAAACATCACCCGACGACTTCCACGGTATGGTCGTCGCGCAGGCGATCCTCACGGCGCGCGGCGGCATGACCAGCCACGCGGCGGTGGTGGCGCGAGGCATGGGCAAGCCCTGCGTGGTGGGCGCCAAGGAGCTGGACGCGGATGCCGAGGGTCGCGGCTTTCTCGTGCGCGGACAGCTCATCGAGAAAGGCTCCTGGATCACCGTGGATGGCTCGAGCGGCCGCGTGCTCCGTGGTAAGGTCGCCACCGTACAGCCGCAGCTCACGGCTGAGATCCGCGGCCTCATGGGGTGGGCCGACAGGTTCCGGCGGCTCGGCGTGCGCACCAACGCGGATACGCCGGAAGACGCGCGGCGCGCCAGGGAGCTGGGCGCGGAAGGTATCGGCCTGGTGCGCACCGAGCACATGTTCTTCGAGGGCGACCGCATCGATGCGATGCGTGAGATGATCGTGGCCAGGGACAGCGCGGGGCGCCGGCGCGCGTTGGCGAAGATCGAGCCCATGCAGCATGCGGACTTCGAGGGCATCTTCGCAGCGATGGACGGGTTCCCTGTGACGATCCGCCTGCTGGATCCGCCGCTGCACGAATTTCTTCCGCACGCAGGCCCCGAGATCGAGGACCTGGCCGTGAAGATGGGCATGAGCAAGCAACAGCTCACGGCGCTGGTCGAGCGGGTTCGCGAGGCGAATCCCATGCTCGGCCATCGCGGCTGCCGCCTGGGCATCACCTATCCGGAGATCACGGAGATCCAGGCCCGCGCCATCTTCAAGGCCGCGGTGGCTGTGCAGCGCCGAGGCGTAGTGGTCGAGCCCGAGATCATGATTCCGCTCGTGGCGGACGTGGAGGAGCTGCGTCGGCAACGCGCGATCATCGATCGCATCGCCGGAGAAGTCTTCGCGGAAGCAGGCCTGCGCGTGGAATACTCGGTAGGCACCATGATCGAGCTGCCGCGCGCCTGCGTTACCGCGCAGGCCATCGCGGAGGAGGCCGAGTTCTTCTCGTTCGGCACCAACGACCTCACCCAGACCGTGTTCGGCATCTCTCGTGACGATGCCGGGAGCTTCCTGCCCTTCTACGTGGAACGCGGCATCTATAAGGCCGATCCGTTCCAGACGCTGGACGAGGAAGGCGTGGGGCGGCTCATCGAGATGGGCGTGAGCGAGGGGCGGCGCGCGCGGCCGAAGCTCAAGGTCGGGATCTGCGGCGAGCACGGCGGCGATCCGCGCTCCGTGGCCTTCTGCCACCGCGCCGGTCTCGATTACGTCTCGTGCTCGCCCTATCGCGTGCCGGTGGCGCGTCTCGCGGCCGCGCACGCGGCGCTGGCCGAGGTCGGCGAACGATACCAGGCCGTGGCCGTGTGACGGCGCGGCCGGAACCACTGCAGCGGAGCTTTCCTAGCCCTCCCACGGGGTATCCAGGCTGGGGACCGCTGCAAGTCCGGCTACCGCGGGCGGACGCCCGCTTACCCCGGGACGGAACCACCCTTCTGCAGGTGAAGATGGCCTGCCTCTGTTATACGCCATCCTTTCCGCTGTTGTGAACCATCCTTTCCGCAGGGCTCCAGAGCCCGTTCGCGGCAGGATGGACTTGCGTCAACTGATACCGCTTCGGCGCATCGGCAAAGCCCCTTGCCAGCCGCTGCCTTCCCGGGCCGCGGAGGTCGTCCCCACAGCACGGGCCATGGTCATGCTCCCGAACGCTTGAGGACGCCAGTGGCGGCTTGGGTCGGTAAAGCCCCGTCCCGTTCAGACATGGACGAGGCCGAGTAATGTACGTAATGTATACCCATGGTGCGGAAGCAGCTGTATATCGACGAGCGGCAGGACCGGGCTCTCAAGCGTAGGGCGAGGGAGCTGGGTTTGTCGGAGGCGGAATTAGTGCGGCGTGCCCTGGATGCCGCTCTCGTAGGAGAGCAGAGGCCCCTTCCTGGCCGAAAGGAGGCCCTGGAGTCCTTCATCCGGCGAGCCGGGGAGGTTGCTCAATGTCACCGGAGTCCAGCTCGCCGCTGGTCACGTGAGGAGCTCTACGAGGAGCGAACAGGAAGGTGGGGTCGATGACGGATAAGGCAGCTTGATGGCTTACCGGTACCTGATCGACACCAACCTCCTGGTTTACCCGCAGGATGGGAGGGAACGGGAGAAGGGAGTGAAGGCCCGGAATCTGCTCGCTCGTTTGGGTGCGACTGATGACGCTGTCGTTCCCGCGCAAGCTCTCGCGGAATTCGCGGACGTGCTTTTGAGAAAGATGGAGCCTCCCGTCGAACCGGATACGGTGTTGCATCAGGTCGAGGATCTTCTACTGGCCTTTCCGATCCTGCCCCTCACTCCCCTTATTGTTCTTGAAGCGGTCCGGGGCGTGCGTGATCACGGGTTCTCATACTTCGATGCGCAGATCTGGGGTGCTGCGAGATTGAATCAGATTCCGGTGGTCCTGAGTGAGGACTTTCAGTCTGGAGCTTCTCTCGAAGGCGTGAGGTTCCTGGATCCACTCGTTCCGGACTTCGAGCTTGGGTGGTTGTAGCGGCGCCTATCCCTCCCTCAGGGTATCGACAGGATCGATCCTCGCCGCCCGGCGGGCAGGCACCCAGCCGGCGATTGTTCCCACCGTCGCGAGCACGAGCGCGGCGGCCGCCAGGGTGGAGAGGTCGTGCGGCTCGAGGCCGTATAACAGCATCTGGACGAACCGCGCCGCCCACCAGCTGATCAGAGCGCCTACGAGCACGCCCGCGCCCACCAGCAGCCCCACCCGCCGCAGCACCAGACGAACCACGCCAGCGGGCGCCGCGCCGAGGGCCATGCGGATCCCAAACTCCGCGCGGCGGCGGTGCATAGCGTAGGCGGTGACGCCGTAGAGACCGAGTCCGGCCAGGATCAGCGCCAGGC
>JACQVC010000372.1 GCA_016209995.1 Gemmatimonadota bacterium | reverse complement strand
GGAGGGTTACGAGGCCGATGACGTGATCGCGACGTTAGCCGTGAAGGCGAGGGATGTGGGGCTTGAGGCCGTCATCGTGTCCGGCGACAAGGACTTCTACCAGCTCGTGGGCCCGCGGATCGCCCTCCTGAACCCGGGACGAGGCGGGGCGGCGGGTGTGGCCGCGGAATGGGTGGACGAGCGGAACGCGGCGGATCGGCTGGGCGTGCCGCCGCACCAGGTAGCCGACTACCTCGCCCTCGTCGGCGATTCCTCCGACAACATACCCGGCGCACGAGGCATCGGCCCGAAGACGGCAACCGCGCTGCTGCAGCAGTTCGGAAGCGTCGAGCAGATCATCGCGCGGGTCGCTGAGATCAGCAACCGCCGCGCGCAGGAGTCCATCCGCGCGCACGCGGACGACGTGCGACTGTCCCGTCGGCTGGTCACCGCGCGCCTCGACCTCCCGATCGAGCTGGATCTGGAGGGATTCGCGGCGCGAGAGCCCGACCGCGCGGCGCTGCGCCGCCTCTTCGCCGACCTCGAGTTCCGCACGCTAATCCCTCACGTGGCGCCCGCAGGGGAAGGGGCGGAGCCGCTGGAGGGAGCGGACCGCGCCGGGGCCGTCGAAGCCGGCCGCGTGCCCGAGCCGGACGCGCGGCTCGTGGCCTCGGCGGACGACGTGGCCGAGCTGGCTCGCCGCATCCGGGATGCTGGATCGGTCTGCCTCGGCACCTTCATCAGCGACTCGGATCCCATGCGGGCCACGCTCATCGGGCTCGCCCTCTGCGTCGAGGAGGGGCACGCCTTCTACCTTCCTTTCGGGCATCGGGCGGTTTCCTCGCTCGGTCTGGAGGGCGAGGCGAGCGAGGTGGCCAACCTCCCGGCGCTCGCGTCGCCCGCTCTGCTTCCGCTCGTGGAAGCGCTCGAGGATCCCGCGGTCAAGAAGATCGGTGAGAACCTGAAGAGCCAGCTCCTCGTGCTGCGCCGAGCGGGCGTCGAGCTGGCCGGCATCTGGTTCGACACGATGATCGCGTCCTACGTGATCGATCCCAACCGCCGTCAGCACGACCTCGAGGCTCTGGCCCTGGATTACCTGGACCGGCACCTGGCCCCACGCGCCGAGCTGCTGGGCAAGGGCAAGAACGAGCGGCCGGTCGCTGAGGTGGCCGTCGCTGCCGCCCGGCGCTGGGCGGCGGCCCTGGTCGATGTCGCTTTCCGACTCACTCAGCGTTTTCGCGCTGACCTCGAGCGCGCAGGACTCCTGTCGCGGTTCCACGGGCTCGAGATGCCGCTGCTCGGCGTGCTCGCCGACATGGAGTACGCCGGGATCCGCATCGATCCTGAATTCTTCGCGTCGATGAGCAGGAAGCTGACCCGCGATCTGAGTCTGATCGTGGAGGAGATCTATAAGCTCGCCGGGCGCGAGTTCAACATCAACTCGACCCCCCAGCTCCGCGAAGTGCTCTTCGACAAGCTCGAGCTCCCGGTGCTCAAGAAGACCAAGACGGGGCCGTCCACGGATGCGGAGGTGCTCGAGGAGCTGGCCGCCATGGGGCACGCCCTGCCTCGCCTGCTCATCGAGTACCGCCAGATCGACAAGCTCAAAAGCACCTACGTCGATGCGCTGCCTCGCCTCATCCATCCGCAGACCAACCGCATCCACACCAGCTTCAACCAGACGGTCGCTGCGACCGGCCGCCTCTCGTCCAGCGATCCGAACCTCCAGAACATTCCGATCCGCACCGAGACCGGCGCCGAGATCCGCAGGGGGTTCGTTCCCGAGCCGGGCCACGTCTTCCTCGGGGCTGACTACTCGCAGATTGAGCTGCGCATTCTCGCGCACTTCTCGCGCGACCCCGCCTTCGTGGATGCGTTCTCGCGCGGTGTGGACGTGCACCGGCAAACCGCCGCCATCGTGTTCGGCGTGCCGGTCGAGGAAGTCACCGCGGATATGCGCGCGCGCGCCAAGACCATCAACTTCGCGACGATCTACGGGCAGGGTGAGTTTTCTCTCTCGCGCCAGCTCGGCATCCCTCGCGACGAGGCCGGCAGGTTCATCCGCCAGTACTTCGAGCGTTTCGCCGGCGTGCGGCGCTTCCTGGATGA
Source organism: Gemmatimonadota bacterium (assembly GCA_016209995.1). Taxonomy (GTDB): domain Bacteria; phylum Gemmatimonadota; class Gemmatimonadetes; order Longimicrobiales; family Gaopeijiaceae; genus JACQVC01. Next base: position 3,778 of record JACQVC010000372.1, on the reverse strand, counting down.
GACCGTGGCGCAGGCCAAGAGCCGCGGCTACGTCGAGACGCTGTCGGGCCGTCGCCGCTACGTGCCGGAGCTGAAGTCGCCCAACTGGAACATCCGCCAGTTCGGGGAGCGCGTCGCCGCGAATACCCCCATTCAGGGAACCGCCGCTGACCTGATCAAGCGCGCGATGATCGACGTGCACGCTGGCCTGAAAGCTACCGGCTCGGGGGCCCGACTCGTGCTCCAGGTCCACGACGAGCTTCTGCTCGAGCTCCCGGAGGACGAGGTGGAGCCCGTGCGGAAGCTGGTCATCGAGAAGATGCAGGGCGCTATGGCGCTCGATGTGCCCCTGCTGGTGGAGACCGGGGTGGGGAAGGACTGGTACGAGATCAAGGCGTGAGGGGGGTGTGCCCCACACGTTCTCCCATTGCTCCATGTCAGCGCCCCATCCGCTCCAGCACCCTTCTGGCGCAAACTCGGCCGTGCCGCACGCTCGTGTTGGCCGGCCGTCGACGAACGTCAGCGCCAGGAAGGGGGACACCATGGGTCGCTCGGTGAACAAGATCATTCTGGTAGGCAACGTCGGTCGGGATCCGGACATGCAAGCGACGCAGAACGGAACCAAGGTGGCGCATCTCTCTCTGGCCACAAACCGGCGACTGCCCAGCAACGGCGGCGAGGTGAGGGAGCGCACCGATTGGCACCGCCTCACCTTCTGGAACCAGCTCGCCGAATTCGCCGAACAGTACGTCCGCAAGGGCGATCGGCTCTACGTCGAGGGCCGCGTCGAGTATGACTCCTTCGAGCGCGATGGCGTGACTATCCCCACCACGGACATCACCGTGAGGGAGGTCGTTCTGCTCTCTTCGCGGGGGAAGGAAGCCGCGACGCAGGCGGAGGACACGGACTGATCGCGCGGTTCTGCTGCCTGCCGTCCGGGGCGGTCGGGGAAAGACCACAAAAGGTGAGCGCCGGGCCCGTCACCCGGCGCTCGGTTCTCTCCCCACGATCTCTATTGCGGCACCGCTTCCGGAGGGTGCCCCTCCGACGACACCTCCTTGCACCGGGTCCTCACCCTGCGGCGCCGGGCGGTCTCGTGGCAACCACCTCGTCGCCGCGCCCAACAAGTTGGCGGGGCGGGACGCGAACCTGCCCTGCGTGCGGCCGACCGGATCGCAATGGTCGCCACCGAGGCAGGATTCCACCGATCCTCATCTATATGGAAACCATCGCGTCCCCCCCATGTCCGTCGTGTTTGCCTTCTTTCGCCGGCTTCAAGGCGTGTGCCACGGGCGCAATCGGTCTGTGCACGTGGTGCTTGTGCGGGCAAGCGATTACGATACAGCGTGATACGACGGCGGGACGTCTAGCGGACGAACACCTGCTCCGACCGACCTGATCCGGTCACGTCGCCCGACCAGGTCAGGATGTCCGGTCAGAAGGACTTTGTACGCGCGATCCGAACGTTCGCCCGCTCAGAGCCAGGCCCAGAAGCTGCGATTGACCGAAAAGAGCAGTTGCCACTCGCCGCTGTTGAGGCCCCTGGCCACATCGACCCTCAAGATGTCGAAGCCGAGCCCCAAGCCGACGCCGACCGAAGTGCGCACGCTGCCCGTGCCCCCCAGGCCGCCGTCGTCGACCATGGCCGCTCCGCGTGGGCCGGCATACCCGGCGGCGGCGAAGGCTCGCCCGCGAACGAGCGGCGAGTACAGCGGTGTTGAGCCCTCGAGGCGAGCCAGGGCCAGCCGGTCTCCGCTGAAGGAGCGGTACGCGTACCCGGGGAGCGTCTCACGCCCGCCCAGGAGAAAACGCATCTGCTTGGGCGAGTCACCCAGGTTCGTGCCCACCCGCACCTCGAGCGACAGCTCGCGCTCCGTCTCGTAGGATTGACGTTTCCAGAGCAGAGCGCCTTCTCCCCGGGCGAACGCGGCTCCGTCGAACGCGCCGCTGGTCAGCCGCGCCTCGCCCGATACGCCGAATGCGGAGAGGCCCGGGGGCGCAAGCCGCTCCAGCGTGAGCGTCATGGCGCGCAGATTACCCTCATCGATAGACCTGACCTCGCGGAAACGTGCGTCCCGGTTCAATGGAGCGTGCGCGACCTCCAACGCGGCTGCCTCGTGCTCCTCTAAGCGCAGCGCGAAGGTGAGTCTGGCCAGCGGCCCCACCTCCAGCTCCTGGGACAATGTCGCGCCCGAAACGAAATACGGATCCAGGTAATCCTCTCCACCCGCGAGCGTCGAAAGCGTGTTCCACACGCCGGGTGCGCCCGGTACCGGCCCGATGTCGCGAAGCTCGTGCGCCGTCACGGTCAAGCTCAGGCGTCCGACAGCCTGGTCCTGCTCGAGCCGGAGCGTCACTTCGGGCATTGCGGCCGCAAACGCGTACCCCCCGTTCGCCCGCAAGCGCAGGTCCGGTCGCTGTGACCACGTAACGCCCGTCCCGGCGAAGACCCCCTCCGCGCGATTGTAGCGGAACCCAGCCGACGCATTGGGCACGGCCGCGCGCAGGCGCCCGAGTCCGCTCAGGTTCTGAAAATCCATCAGCTCCATCGCGCGGCGACGGATCTCGGCCAGATCGGCCGGCGGTCTGAGGCCTTCCTCTTCGAGCTGCGCGTACAGTTCCTGCTCGAACGGGAAGCGCTCGCGGACCTCCTGCGGCAGCGCCGTTACGCCGCTCCCGATCGGCGTCCCGCTCGGAATATCCTCGTTGAAGCGATAGTTGCGGACGGAGTATCGGCCGCGGATCACGCCGCCCACCGGGAAATCGAGCTGCGGGAACTGGCGCCGCAGCTCGGCGCGCTGCTCGTGCGGAAGCCAGTACTTGCCCTCCCACAGTCCGTTCTCCAGGGAGATCTGGATGTAGTCGAGCTGTCGATCTACGTAGGCGCTTGGCGTGAAGGTGAAATCCATCCGGACGATGGCCGCCGTTTCGCGGTCCAGGAACACGCTGCCGACGAACGCGGGCATGCGGTCGTCCTGCGGCCGAACCTGGACCTCGTAGACGCGTACGGGGTCCAGCGCGCCCGGCAGCGTGACCGTGATCGAGTCGCCGAGCCGAAAGTTGTAGATCTGCTCCGAGCCGGGGGCGGTCGGGTGAGTCACGCCCTGCACCTCGTCGCCGTCGCCCATGCGAATGAGGTCCCCGAAGTTGTCCTGCACGAGCGTGAGGTGATCGAGGTGGTAGCGGATGTTGGTGGGCAGTTTCTTCGCGTCTCGCAGTCCGACGATGCGCTGCGTCATGATCCCCGGCGCTCGCCAGAACACGTCCAGCGCGACCTGGTCCACCTTCACGAGCATGCGCTCGTCCGCGTCCCTGCGGTCGAGCAGGAAGTACAGATAGCCGCGGACTTCCGCCGCGTACGATTTCAGATCGGGATCGAGGGCGGCCTGTTGCCGTCGCTCCCGAGCCCGCTCGACCAGCTCGAGAACGCGCTGTGAGTTCCAGCCTTCGGACGATTGCGCGGCTCCCGGTGCCGCGGAGAGAATCGAGGAGAGGAGGATGCCTGCGCAGGCGATCGCGCCTCGCGTGGGCGCGCGGCGCGCCATGCTAGGAGCCTCCCCGGCTAATGGGGCGAACCGCTACGGGCGACACGGGGGCCAACGGAACGAGGAGGAGTCGATGCCTTCTCCCCACGCAAACGTTGCGATTGCGTGGGGACCCCGAAGGTCGAGAGCCAGGCTCCCACCGATCGCCGGCTCGAGAATCAGAGTGCGGGTTCGATTACGCGTCCGCCCAGCGGCCACAATGGCACGGTTTCCCAGTCGTCGGGCAGCTTGCCGCCACGCCCGCGGCCACGGGC
>JACQVC010000371.1 GCA_016209995.1 Gemmatimonadota bacterium | reverse complement strand
CTCTGAGCCTCTGACCCGCTGATGGCTGACCCGCTGACTCCTCGGGGACGCCGCCCGAACCGGATCTCCTCGATGCGCTGCTCGGCCCGCGTTACGAAAGGACCTCGCCGGCCGGCAGCGAGATCCAGGACCCTGCGGTAGGCCTCGAGGGCGGCCTCGCGCTCGTCCCGCTCCAGCAGGATTTCACCCTTCTCGAAGTACGCTTCGTCGAGCCGATTCTGTGGCTCGGCTACCAGGATCACCGTTTGCAGGTGCGCGAGCGCCTCGTCGTTGCGGTCGTTGGCGCGAGCGGTGCGAGCCAACTCGAGCGAGCAGTTACCGATGTGCCACTCCACGCTCTCGCGCCGGCCAGGACGAGTGATCGTGCGGTAGCGCGCGAAGAAGACCAGTGCACGCTCGCAGTCTCCCAGCTCTTCATAGGCCAGGGCGAGCTCGTAAACGAGAGGGGGCACCGAATCGGGGGACGCCTCGGCGAGCGCGTCCTCGAGGTAACGGATCGCGCGACCGGGGCTGCCGCCGGCCGCGTAGTAGCGCGCGAGGGGCCGCTCGAGTCCCGGGATGCGGAGGCCGGGCCGGATAGCCAGCGCGGCTTCGGCGGCCGATGCGCCGGCGAACTCATCGCCGCGCCGGAAGGATCGTTGCGCGAGCCGCACTAGATCGGCCACAGCCTGATCTACGTGTTCCGAATCGGCCGCGACGGCTCGCCGGTAGTAGTCACGGGCGCGATCGACCTGCTCCGTCTCCGCATAGACATGGGCCAGCCGCACGAGTGCCAGTGCCGAATCCGCGGCCTGAAGCAACGCGAGCTGATACTCGGCCAGCGCCTTCTCCTGCTCACCGCGCGCCCACGCCTCGTCGCCCCGGCGCAGCGCGCTCAGGTCGTCACCGCAGGCAAAGGCCGCCAGCGCCAGCCCCAGCCCCACAGCGGCCGGGACCCAGCGGCCACACTTAGTTCTCGCGCCTGTGTGCACGGTCGATCGCTTCGCTGTCAAGACTACAATCCCCTCTCGGGAGGTAGCCACGCCCGGAACCGAGCGCGGCGAGCCCCATCACTCGGACAGGCTCCTAGCCGGTGAACGAAAACGGATCGGCAGGCTGAGCGCAACGGCTCATTGCGCGCGGGTGCTCTCCAGCGAGGCCAGGAAGGCGGCCGCGCGGGTATCGTTGGGATTCGCCTCCAAACAGCGGCGCCATTCGGCCGCCGCCCCCGCGGAGTCGCCCTTGCGCTGCAACACGATCCCCAGCTTGAGACGGGCCGCCGCGTAGCCGGGGTTCACCTCGAGCGACTCTCGCAGCTCCCGCTCGGCGGCGTCGAGGTCACCCATCTCCAGGTACGCCTGGGCCAGCTTGCTGCGTATGTCGAGGAAGCGCGGCCTCAGGCTCACCGCCTCGCCGTACTGGGCCGCCGCCTTTTGCGGGGCTCCACCCTCGAGGTACAGGTCACCGAGCGCCGAGTGCGCATCCGCGATCTGGTTACCCAGCGCGTACGGGAACGCTCCGCTCGCTTCGCGGTCGAGACGGCCGGCGAGGTCGAACGCCTTGCCCGCCTCCTCGAAGCGACCCAGCTCGTTCAGCGTGATCGCGCGGTTCAGGTGCGCCTCGATGTACCTCGGGTTCAGTTGAATCGCGGAGTCGAACGCGGCCAGCGCGCCTTCCAGGTCGCCCAGCATGGCGAGGCAGAGCGCCGAGAGGTTGTGCACGTCGGCGAACTGGGCCTTGCGCTCGATGGCCTCGCGCAAGTCCTTGAACGCGGCGGCGTAATCGCCTCGCCGCCACGCGTCGCGCCCGCGCTCGACGAGGTGGCGGGTCGTGGTCTTCTCAGGCTCACTCATCGAGGCGAAAGATAGGGCGTCCGGTCGGATCAAGCCAAACGGTCAACGGGTGAGCGGGTTGGCGCGGAACCAGGCGATCGTGCGCTCGAGCCCGGCACGCAGGGGCACGTCCACGCTGTATCCCAGCCGCTGCTTGGCCCGCGACAGATCCGCGAGCGAGTCGCGCACGTCCGCCGCGCGAGGCGGCCCATAGGACGCTGCGGCCTTCCTACCGATGAGATCGCTGATCTCGTTCCACAGCTGATTGATGGAGATGCGCTGGCCGCAGCCGACGTTGAACACCTCTCCGACCACGCCAGGCCCGTTCGCCTGGCAGGCCTTGAGGTTGGCTTGCACGACGTTGGTCACGTAGGTGAAGTCGCGAGTCTGCTCGCCATCGCCGTCAATGGTCGGCGTCCCGCCCTCCAGAGCCGCGCGGATGAAGATCGGGATCACGGCGGCGTACAGGGAGGTTGGATCCTGGCGCGGTCCGAACACGTTGAAGTAGCGCAACGAGATGGTTTCGAGGCCGTACGAGTGAGGTGCCGCGCGGCAGTAGTGCTCGCCGGCCAGCTTCGCGGCTGCGTAGGGCGAACGGGGAAGGGGCGCCATCTCTTCCCGCTTGGGTAGCTCCGGCGTATTTCCGTAAGCCGAGCTCGAGCTCGCATAGACGAAGCGCCGTACCTTCGCGTCCCGCGCGGCGAGCACCATGTTCAGGGTTCCCGTGGCGTTTACGCCATGGACCCT
>JACQVC010000037.1 GCA_016209995.1 Gemmatimonadota bacterium | reverse complement strand
GTCCATCCACTCCGTGGGATCCTCCCAGAAATACTTCGCGAACGTGCGCGTGTAGCTGAATGCGTCGGACGTCCCCATCGCGGACATCCAGTTGACGATCGAGCAGTTGGCCGAAGCCGCGCGGAAACGATCCGTGTTACCGACGATGTACGTCGTCAGGATGCCGCCGCCCGAGCAGCCGAAGACGAACAGGTTCAGCGTGTCTATGTAGCCGCGCGCGAGCATCTCGTCTACGCCGCGCATGAGATCAGGGAAATCCGCGCCCGGATAGTCGTGGTTGATGGCATTCGCGAAGGCGCTGCCGTAGCCGGTGCTTCCCCGCGGGTTCGTGTACAGAACGACGTATCCGTTGGCCGCGTGCTCCTGGAAGGCGAAGGAGAATGCGCCGTTGTACATGCTGTGCGGGCCGCCGTGGATGGCCAGGATCAACGGGTACCTGCGCGCGGGGTCGAAGTTCGGAGGTTTGACGATCCATCCCTGGATGCGGAAGCCGCCCTCCCCATCGTACCAGATCTCCTCCACTTCACCGAGCTTCACGCCCTGGAGCACGTCGGCGTTCACTTCGGTCAGCCGGGTCCGCCGGTCCGGCGAAGCGAGCGAGAAACGGTAGAGGTCCCCGGGCTCGTGCGCATTGGCCAGCGTGCCGACGGCCATGCCGTCGCGGGAGAAGGACGACAGCTCCAGCATGTGCTTCCCTTCCGTCACCGGCCGCACGCCGCCTCTCACCGAAACGAAGTGGATGTTCGCATAGCCCTCGCGGCCGGCATTGAAGTAGAGCCCGCTCCCATCCGGCGCCCATTCGAGGTCCGCGGCCTGGTCGTCGAAGTCGCCGGAGATCACCCGCGAGCCGGAGCCGTCGCGGTTCATGACGTAGATCTTCTGGCTCCGGTAGGTGTCGCGGTGCTCGTCGTCGCCGGTGTAGGCGATGAGTCGTCCGTCGGGCGAGGGGGTGGGGTTACCATCCGGTCCGCGGCGGTCGGTGAGCTGGCGGATCCGGCCGCTCGCGACCGTGACCGCGTAGATCTCCGATTCCTGCCAGTTCTCGGGACGGTCCGCGTCCGGCCGCCGGTTCGAGGCGAAGTAGATCTCGGCGGCGTCGGGGCTCCAGGCGATGCCCGAGTGGTTCCAGTCGCCATCGCTGAGCTGCCGCGGCGTGCCGCCATCGGCCGGGACCGCGAACACGTGCGTCCAGCCCGTGTCGATGTAGCCCTGGCGGTCCCGCCTGTAGCTGGCCCGCTCGACCACCTTCGGATCGCCCGTCCAGCGAGCGCCGTCCGGCCGTGCGGGCAGGTTCACGCCGGCGAACTCCGCGCGGTCAGCGACCCGGCTCGTGAACGCGATCCAGCGACCGTCCGGCGACCACTGGATGTCGGAAGGCGAGTTCTCGAGCCGCGTGATCTGGGTGACTGCGCCCTCGGCGTCCATCCAGCGAACGAAGATCTGCGAGCCCGTCGGCTCGCCTTCGCGCACGAACGCGATGCGCGTGCCGTCCGGCGACCAGCGCGCGCCGCCGCCGTCCACCAGGTGCCGGTTGCGCGAGCCGTCCGCGTTCATGATCCACAGCGACGACTCCTGCCGATCATTGACCTTGTCCACCCAGCGCCGCGTATAGACGATGCGGCTGCCAGCGGGCGCGATCTGCGCGTCGGCAACGGATTCGAAATCCAGGTAGGTCTCCAGCCTGAGAGTCTGGGTCGCTGCATCCTGAGCCATGACGGGCGGCGGGCTGGTAAGGGCGGTGAGGGCAGCCAGCCAGACTGCGAATGCGGCGGCTCGAGTGCACGCTCTCAGGGAGTCACGCAGCGCACTGTGCATCATCGATCCTCCTTCTCTCTCCACGACTTCTCACGAGTGAACTCTGCGACTCCCCTCCGCGCCTCTCCGCGTGAGCTCAGTGCGCTCCTCCCTCCGCGCCCGCGCCAGCGCGCGTCGCCTCTCGGGCCAGCCCCGCATATACCGCGCGAGCTTGCCTCCAAACGGCCAATACCTCACGTCGCTGCTCCGGTGTATCGAAACGATTCTGGCTCTCGAGCATGCCGATCACCGTATCGATCCAGGTGAGGAAGTACTGCGCGTCTTCCGGAGACGACGGGGGCTCTCCGCCTTTGTTCAGGTAGACGGGGTTCGTGTGCGCATAGACGTATGCGTCCATGTGGTAGCGCTGCTGCCCACGTCCCAGCACGCGTGCCGCCAGCCATCCCGTTCGCTCCACCGGAAGCGTGATGTCGAGCTTGACGTGATGAGGGTCGGTCAGCGGCACGCTGTGAACCACCTCGCCGTCCTGGATGATGTCCAGCGCGTCCATCGCGAAGATGGACGTGGCTTCGGCTTCCACACGCACGGTCGTGGGGGTCCCGCCGGGCAGGCGAATCTCCGCCCCCGGCTCCCGGCCGTCGACGCGCAGGAACAGAAGCGGCCCACTGGTCACGAACGACCGGCCCTCGGTGAGCCCTCGAATCCAGTTTCCGTAATCGAGCGGCGAGCCGGTCTTGACGTACACCCGCACCGCACCGACCGACGGGTGACGCCAGTAGTCGGTCATGGCGTCCGAGCCGGCGGAGGCCGGCACACCCAGTCCGAGGTTCAGATTGCGGTACCAGACCTTCTGGCTGTGCAGCTCGTCGGACCAGACGCACATGATGTCGATGTAGTCCGTATTGCCCAGCGCGGCGCTGACGGGGAACTCGCGTGCGTCTCCGTATTCGCGCAGTGAAGGCTCGCCGTAGAACGGATGGACGTAGCCGCCCACTCCGCCCTGCGCGTGGACCGCATCGAGCACGTACGAGTTGCTGGGATAGTGAGCGGAGAGGGCCGTCCCGACCATGCCGTCGAACTGCGGAAAGAAGAACTTCTTCAGGTTCAGCAGCGACATGTGGCCGGAGAAGCTCGGCCGGTACTCCTCGTTGAAGTACAGCAGCCGATTGGGCCGCGAGAGCGCGTGCAGCTTACCCTCGAAGTACTTCAGGTCATGGATGCGGAGACCGGACTGATTCGCGATCATGTCGTTGACCACATTCAGGTCCTCGGCCTCGGCTTCCAGCAGGAGCGTGCGCGGCGTCGCGTCGAACAGGCCGCCGTAATTCATGTGAATGTGGTTGTCTCCCGAGTACCACCCCAGGGCGGGAAGATCGATGAGCCGCTCGAGCGTCAGCTCCAGCTCGCGCGTTTCGCCGGCGACAACGTTCACCTCCGCAGTCACCGGTCGGTACTCGAAGCCCTTCAGCGCCTCGACGGTCACGCGGCCCGCGGGAACCTCCAGCGTAGAGCTTCCCGTGGTATGGAAGTAATGACCGTCCGGGGCCGTCCTCCACATGCGATGGAACTCACCGCGCGGAGTGTAGCCCTTGCCGTCGCTGGCCCTGACATAGACGCGCGCGCCGGTCGTACTGCCGCTCGCGGCATCGCGCACGGTCAGCTGCAGCCGGCCGATCGGATAGCGGTGTTTCAGCGCGGTGATCTCGACTTCCTTCGGCGTGCCGCCATAGACGGAGACCGTGTAAAGCCGGAACTGGCTTCCCGCGTTCGAGACGTACGCCAGCGTTCTGCCGTCGGGGGACCATGCCGGCACGTAGATCTCACCGTCCACATGGGTCACGCGATACGGATTGCCCTGTGTGGCCGAGACCACGTACAGCTGATTATCGCCACTGCGAAACGAACCGTACGCGATTTTGGTGCCGTCCGGCGACCAGGCGGGATAGGCATGCCACACCGTCTCCTCCGGCACGAGGATCGTGGGTTCCGGATCGCCGAGGCGATACGTCCACAGTCCGCCCGTCCCCTGGACTCGCCGGCCATTCCAGAACCGGTTGCTCACAAAGACGACCTGGCTGCCGTCGGGCGACCAGCTCGGCGTGATGTTCTGGTACTCGTCCACGAGGATCGGCTGAGGAGCGCCTCCGCTCGGGGAAATCGACCACACGCCGAGCGGACGGCTCTCCTCCAGTGACACGTACAGGATCCTGTCGCCGACGGGCGACCATTCGGGATTGACGCTGAACGCCTCGCTCTGCGTGAGCTGACGCGGATCGCTGCCATCGGCGTTCACCACCCATACGTCGATCTGCTGACCCGTGTCGCGCGTGAAAGCGATGCGACGCCCAGCGGGTGACCAGCTCGGCTCGGAGTCGTAATGCGGGCCCGCAGTGATCTGCTGCGCCTCTCCCCCTTCGGCCGGCACACGCCAGAGACTGCCGTGCATGGCCACGACGATCTCGCGGCCATCGGGCGACCAGGCGGGGGCCCACGGCCCCGTGGTGACGGGCGGAAGGTACAAGCTCTCCAGGTACATCCCGCCGCCTGCACTGAGCCGTCCTTGATATTGATAACCGGGCGGCAACGGAACCTCGTGAGCTGCGCCGAGCGTGGCGCCAAGCCCGGCGGCCAGCCCTAAACGGAGAATGCTGGGAGACCTCATCGTGACCTCCTGACCCGTGCGGAGACCCGATTCCGGATCGACTTCCAGGGAGTGCCCATAGTGAAAGACCGTGCCGGACGCGTTCGCAAGCTGTCAAATAGACGGGTAACCAAAGCGATGGGATTCCTGTGCTATATAGTATCGCTAGCAAGGAGATACAAGCTACTTTGGGCAAGGCGGCGCTCACAACGGCTGGGGCTGTTGGGTCCGCACGCGAAGCGCGCCGAGCGCCGACCAGCGAGCACGTACTCGTCGGCACGCGATGGCGAGGAGAGTCAACTCATGGCCAGCACCGAGGACCAGGATCACGCCAGCGAGTCGCGGGAGGACCACACCCGCACCGACCAGGCTCCTCGCAGACGGCCTGCCCGGCTGTACGCGGGGATCGGCGCTCTGGCTCTGGCCGGTATCCTGCTCGTCGCGTCCAATCTTCTGCTCTCGCTGGTCCAGCGAGGTGCACGCAGCACCGGCGCTGCGCCCCGGACGCTCAGCCCCCCGTCGAATCCCAGGTTTCCGGCGCAGTTCGACACGCTCGGTGTGGCGCTGGGCGCGGCGGATGCGCCCGTCGTAGTGCGTGAATTCGGCGACTTTCAGTGCCCACCCTGTCAGAGCTTCACGTCCACTCTTGCTCGTCTGAGGGAGGAGCACATCGCGAGAGGGCTGGTGCGGTTCGTCTTTTTCGATTTCCCTATCGCCGATCAGCACCCAAACGCTCTCGCTGCGGCGCAAGCGGCCCGCTGCGCCGAACGACAGGGTGCATACTGGGCCATGCGCGACGCGCTCTTCGAGCGGCAGAGTGAATGGGCTGCGGAACAGGACCCCCTGCCGTTGTTCCGCCGCTACGCCTCGGAGCTGGGCTACGACGGCGAGGCTGTGCTCGCGTGTGTTCGTGCTCGTGAGACGGCTATGGAGGTGCAGCGCAGCCTCAGCTTCGCGCTCGCGCTCGGCGTGCGCTCGACGCCCACGCTCGTGGTCGGTGACGCGGCGCGCTCGGGAGCGGTCTCGTGGGAGGAGCTCGCGATGCTCGTAGAGGCGGAGCTGCGCGGATCGAGTGGCGCGCTGAAGGGGCTGAACTCGCAGCGCACGCGCCCCTGACATTTGGCTTGACAAATGTCGCGCCGGGGTCGATTCTGACAGCACGGACTTGTTTTCAGCGGAAGGGAGATCAAATGAGCCGAGTCCGGGATGGGACCGACGCGCGGCGGATGCGCCCGTCGTAGTGCGTGAATTCGGCGACTTTCAGTGCCCACCCTGTCAGAGCTTCACGTCCACTCT
>JACQVC010000366.1 GCA_016209995.1 Gemmatimonadota bacterium | reverse complement strand
TACTGGATGCTGAAGGAAGGCTGGAGCTACGAGGAGTGGCTCCGGCAGCATGAGCGATCGGGGGTGCGCCCGGTCCATTCGCTGGCCACGGTGGCGTAGCCACGACCGGCCGGTAACGCGAGTCGGGCCACCCCCTTCGAACGAAAGCTCCTGTGCCGACACGCACGAAGAGGCGCGTGAAGACTCCTTCTTGAGAGCTCCGGAGGTGGTGACCTGCTCGCCGGCGCGCCTAGAACCTAACGACTCGGCGGGCACTGGCTGGCCGATAAGGGGGATTATCTCCCCTTGCGCTCCGCTCTTTCAGAGGAGCGAATGGACCTGACGGCGCGGCGTCCTCCTCAGCCTGGTAAGTTAGTCCCTGCGGCGGATCGCGGTTAAGCTGGAGAGCTCCGGTGGCTGCGCCGCAGGTCATTCGCGAATCCGTTACACGACACCCGTACTAGGGTGCTTCCTCAACGCACTTAGGATCCCACCCGCGACAACTGCTCCAAGCGCGAGCGTGGAGGCATCGCCTCTGCGACCGCCCTCCTCCGCTACCGTGGGTTCAGAACGCGCCTAGCGACGTACAGATCCGGTCCGCCGCTGCCCCCCGGCCGGTTGGAGGCGAAGTAAAGCTCAGTTCCATCCGCGGAAATGGCGGGCTGAGCCTCGACGAATTCACTATTGATCGGCGTTCCCACGTTGATCGGGGTAGACCAGGCCTCGGCATCGCTCCGTCGCGTCGACACCCAGATGTCGTCTGCGCCCACGGTGCCCGCCCGGTTCGAGGAAAGGAAGATCTCGAGGCCGTCGAACCGAAGACTCGGGCGCAGGTCGTTCCCTGTACTGCTCAGCTCCGCGACCAGCACCGCGGGACCGAACGCGGCACCGGGAGCCACGACGTTCAGGCCCGGCCCCACCAGGCTGAGGTAGACGTCCAAGCCACCGCCCGGACTCGCACGATCGCTCGTGAAATAGAGTTCCGGATGTCGGACAGTCGGCCCGGCGTCGAACTCGGAACTGTTCACCTGCGGACCGAGGTTGGCCGGTGGCTCCCAGCCGAAGTCATCCCGCGGATCGGATCGCCGCGATACCCAAATGTCGTTCGAGCCGAATCCTCCCGGACGGCTGCTGGCGAAAAACAGCTGGTGTCCGTCGCGTGACAGGTGTGGTGCTCCCTCTGTGCCGCTCGTGTTGATCGTGGGCCCGAGGTTCACCGGTGCCCCCCACGGGTCATCGACACTGGAGCGGCGTGACACCCACAGGTCGGTCAACCCAAACCCGCCGGGGCGGTTCGAGGAAAAGTATAGACTGAGACCGTCCCTTGAGATTTCGGGAGTAAAGTCCACGAATGGGGAGTTGACCGTCGGGCCCAGATTCTCGGGGGCCGACCACTCTGAAAACCGGGAGGAGGCGATGGACGCTGTCGCCCCGTGCTTAGCCGCTCCCGGATCGACCACCCCGTCGTCGGACGAACATCCAACCAACGGGGATCCAAACGCCAGCGCCCATCCGGCCAAGCGAATCGGTGTCCTCATGTGTCCCTCTCCGAATGACACCTTCATTGACGCCACGCTGCTGACGCTGCATGATAAGCGGCAGCAGTGATGCGGGGGTGATCCGTGCGTGATTCAGGAGAGACCTGGGAACTCGATCCTGCCCTGCCGCCTGCGAAGATCGAGTTCCGCACGCTTGGGACGATCAGTCTCAGACGCCCGCGTGGCGCGGAGTTTGGCTCCGTCCTCGCACAGCCCAAGCGCCTAGCCCTTCTCGCCTATCTCACCATCGCTCGCCCCCGAGGATTGCATCGCAGAAGCACGATCCTCGCGCTCTTCTGGCCCGAACATGACAAACAGCACGCTCGCTGGGCGCTGAACCAAGCACTCCGCTACCTCCGGAGCGCGCTGGGTCCCGACCTGCTGCTCAGCCGCGGCGCTGAGGAAGTCGGAGTCGACCCGCAGGTTATCCAGTGCGATGCTCTGTCCTTCGAAGCGGCCTGCGATGACGGGCGGTGGCAGACCGCCCTCCAGCTGTATCGAGGTGAGCTGCTCGAAGGGCTACACGTTCCAGGGTGTCTGGAGTTCGAGCACTGGCTGGAGGAGGAACGAGCGAGCCTGCGGCGACTTGCCTCGCGGGCGGCATGGGCACTGACCGATCAGATGGAAGCCCGCGGCGAGCTCGTGGCCGCGGCTGATTGCGCCCGCCGGGCGATTCGACTCACTCCTGATGATGAGACGGGCGCCCGCCGCCTGATCCAGCTGCTTGACCGGGCAGGCAACCGAGGGGGCGCGGTGCAGGCCTACGAGGAACACGCCCGGTGGCTACGCGATGAGCTCGACGTCGCGCCAGCGCCCGAGACGCAGGCGTTGATCTCACGAGTAAGATCCCGCACGGAAGCCTGCGCAGCAGTGCCTGCGCCCGTCCAGCCCGCGCCAGTCTCCGAAGCTCCCGCCCAGCAGAACTTGGATGGGCTGCCGCAGATGTCTCCCTGGATCAGCCGTCCCGCCCGTGTCCTACGGCACGTCGCTGTCCTACTCGGTGCAACCGGGCTGATCTTCGGAGCGGTCATGCTGTGGACGCTCTGGGGCCGCTCCAGCAGCGCCTCCGCTCCGAGATCGATTGCCGTGCTCCCATGCACCAGCACCGTTCAGGATATGGAGAACCGGTTCTTGGGTGGGGCCATCACCGAGGATCTCATCGCGGAGCTCGCAAAGAGCGGCCTCTTCGAGAAGGTGATTGCTCCTCAATTGGTCACCCCGTACCGAGGTACCACTAAGCGCCCCCACGAGATCGGTGCAGAGCTCGGGGTCGATGCGCTCGTCTACTGCGACTACCGGCAGTCAGGTACGAAGGAACGCGTTCGCGTGCACCTCATCGACGGGCGTACAACTGGAGTTCTTTGGACCGATCACATCGAGCACGACGTAAGCCTCACCGGCGGAGCCACGCTCCCCGTGCTCGTGGCGGACGGACTCTCCTTGGCGATTGGGCCCGCCAGGTCCGAGCGGCGCCGGCCGGACAGCGGGGCCCCACCGACGCGGGACCTGCGCGCATTGAACCTGTACAGGGAGGGGCGGTACTTTCTTAACCAAATGACGGAAGGCGCCCTGCGTCAAAGTATCTACCGCTTCAATGAAGCGATCGCCCGCGACTCCCTTTTCGCCCTACCGCAGCTTGGACTCTCGCGCGCATACCACACCCTTGGCCAAGCATATGGGAGCCTTGACCCGCGCGAGGCGTTTCCTCTGATGCGCCAGGCCGCGTTACGCGCGCTGGCGCTCGATGACGGCCTGGCGGAAGCCCACGCACTGCTCGGAGAATACGAACTCGCATTTGGCTGGGACTGGACCGCGGCCGAGCGGCGGTTGCGGAAGGCGGTGAGGCTCGACCCTTACAACTCGCAAGCCCTGCAGTCACTGGCGTACTATCTGGCGCTCGTCGGGCGATACGATGAGGTTGCCCAGCTTGACGGCCGAGCGATCGATATGAGCCCGGCCGACCCTGCCGTATGGGCCAATGCCGCCAGGCACTACGTCCTCGCCGGTCGGTTCGACGACGCCGTTCCGCTCCTAGACAAGGGACTCGAGCTCGCATCGAACTCTCCACCTCTCCTCCTGATTAGGGGGCTTCTCTACGCGGAGATGGGAGAGACAAGCCGGGGCGTGGAGTACCTCCGACGCGCCGACAGCATCTCCGGAGGGCAGGACATCATTCGAGGCCGCCTCGGCTACGTGTACGCCCTTGCCGGCGATTCCGCAGCAGCGCGAGAAGTTCTCCGGGACTTGAAGCGTCGCGCTGCTGAATCGCGCCTGCCCGCCAAGACGGCGACGGCCATCGCCGTCGTGCACATCGGCCTCGGTCAGCGAGATTCGGCATTTGCCTGGCTCGACGTGGCGTACCAGCACCGGTCAGCGAATCTCGTGCACGTGCTCCGGACGCCCGCCGGCTGGCGGCTTGCCTCCGATCCGAGATACGGTGCGCTCTTGGGCCGCCTCGGACTTCGGCCTGCAGTGCTCACGCCCCTAGTAGCGACCCGACCACCCTCCTAGGGCGTTCCCTTCGATGCCTGGAGCTAAGACGGTTCTCTTTGACATCCGGACATGCGAGCGCTGTGGTGTGAGCAGTCGGGGACATAGCTGACAGATTAGTCGGGGACATAGCTGACAGTGGCCGGCGGTACCACCGGCCACGGTGATCGACGATACGCAGCTCCCGTTCTTCAAGCCAGCCGAGGACGACGGGCCCGAAGTAGACGATCCAGCGGCGATCGTCGACCTCTTCGAGTCCGACGGGCTCTTGCGCGAGCAGGTCACTGACGGGCACGCGTTTGTTTCCCCAGCGGATCCCGCCGTTGTTGCTGCCGAGGCGGACTTCGTCGTGAGGCGGGTACACGAGAGGCGGCAGGCGAGTGGGAAACGGGCGCGCCGACGCTGAGTAGAGCTCAGAGGGCAGCCTCTGGCCGAGGGCCTCGTGCGGGCGCTCG
>JACQVC010000365.1 GCA_016209995.1 Gemmatimonadota bacterium | reverse complement strand
TAGACCAGCTCGACGTCGAAGCCCTGCGCGGCGAAGTGACCGCGCGCACGCGCCACCTCGTACGGCACAACGCAGAGCAGCTGGCCGCAGAAGGCGAGTCTCAGCCGGGTGCGGCCGGCCTCCACGTCCGGGCTGCACGCGCTGACCCAGAGGACGCTGGCGACGCCCAGCATTCCTTTGACGACGGCTCGCCGGTCGCACATCGCATCGACCACATCCCAATCCGGGGCCCCCACGCGACGAACGTTCCGTGGGGTAGAGTCCCAGCTGGGATCGCGTCTCGGCTCGGACACGACGCCGAGCAGATCGGGATTGGTGGCTTCGCAGCAGCCCATGACGTCCTGGAGGATCCGGCTCAGTTCCCAGCGCTGACGGCCATCGTCACCGTCCCGCCACACCCCGCGGCGTGAACTTCTGCGCGCGCCGGCCGGGATCGGCTTCGGACACGTAGATGTTGCCCCGGGTGTCGACCGTGATGTTGTGCGGCCGGCCCAGCTCGCCCGGCTGGCGTCCCTCGCGCGAGAACTGTCCCACGACCTCCATGTCTCGTCGGCGCAGGATCCAGATGCGGTGCTGCGTGCCGTCCGGCACGTAGACGAACTCCTGCTGAGGATCGGGCGATAGCGCGACGGAGAACGCGCCGCCGGTGCCGGGCCTGATCACGCGCTCCCTGACGAACTTGCCGCTGCGCTCGAACACCTGGACGCGGCTGTTCGTGCGGTCCGCCAGGTAGATGAAGCCATCCCGGGAACCCGTGATGCCGTGCGGAACGGCGAACGCCGGCGCCGGGGAGGGGTCCGTGTCGCTCGGGCGATTGCGAGCGTTGTCGTCCGGTCGGTTGCCGTAGGCGCCCCAGTGACGTAGGTACCTGCCGGTCGCGGCATCGTAGACGACCACACGTCGGTTCGTGTAGCCGTCGGCGACGAACAGCTCGTTCGTCTGCGGATCGACGTAGACTTCGGCGGGCCTTCCCATGCGCTCCGCATCGTTACTCCCGGCGGTCTCGTTGAATTTTCCGATGCTAAGCACGAGCCGCCCGTCGCGCGTGAATTTCAGCACCTGGTGCTGCTCACGGGCCGTGGTCCAGAGGAAGCCGTTGTGATCCAGGAAGAGTCCATGGATCGTCGTGAACCCGGGGTTCGCGCTGCGAGGGCTCCACACCTGGAGCAGGTTGCCCTGCGGGTCGTACTCCGCGATCTCGCCGCGCGTCGTGACCCAGACGTGGTCCTGGGCGTCCGCGTTGATCCCCAGCACGTCGGACTGCCGGGCCTCCGGCTGCCGCCAGGTCCAGGTTTCGGGCAGCGTTTTCGGCCAGGTCGGGTCCACCGCGAAGGAAGGCACGCGGCCGCCGTCCGCCTGCGCTAGCGCAGCACTCGGCACCACGGCAGCGGCAGCTACGGTGAGGACGGCAAGGAGGAACGGCGGCGCCACACGAGCGGAAAGCATGTTCATCGTCGGCTCCTTGTGTCTGTCCCTTTGGCGTTACCGCAGCGGCGGCCCCTGCCGAGAGCCTTGGTCCGCGGGCCGGCCAGTCGGCTCGCGGCTCCAGACGGGTCTGGCTCTATGCTAGCGGGTCAAGCTAATCGGTCGGATCGGCGGCGGCCAACCATGCTGTCCGCCCGACGTGGTGATCCTTCTCACAGCCTCATCAAGTACGTCAGCTTGACCGCAGCGCCGCGCGCGCGTGGCTCCCAGATCGACGTCTCCTCGCCGCGAATTTCGTTCACGACGATGAACAGATCGCTTCCCGGTCGGTGGATCAGATTGAGGCGTACGTTGGCCGACAGCGAGTTGTCGAGACGGTTGTACTGGATCAGCGCATTCGCTGTCAGTCGGGTCGAGAACGCATAGGTGATGCGCGCGCTCGCCACGTCGGCATCCACGCGGCCGCCGGGGACGTCCACGGCGTTGCGCGTGTACTGGAGCACGAGGGCGAGGTGCGAGCCAGCGGCGGCCGTGACGCTCCCCGTGAGCGAACGGATCCAGCCGTCGTACATGCGCTGAAGCAGCAGGTTCACGCCGCCGGACACCGCGCGTGCCGGACTCGTGTTCGCGAAGAGGCCGGATACCCAGCCCGAGTACGTGCCGGCCGGGACTTTAGCCTCACCCGCCAGCTGGAAGGCTTCCTCGACGCGGAAAAGCGCCCGGTCCACGAAGCCGAACACCGTCTCGCCGGAGTTCCAGGTCAGGCCGCTACCGGGGCCGAACGTTCGGTCCTGTAGCCGGCCGTCGCTATCCGTCAGATACTGGATCCCGAAGAAGACATCGACGCGGCGCAGCCCGAGCACGTGCGGCCGCACGGTGGTCCGACTGAAGAGATCGTAGCGGCGCATGTCTTTGCGCGCGATGAAACCCATCGCCGTGTTCGCCTCGGGCCCGATCTCCGTGAACTGGAGGTTGAAACCGGCGCGATCCTTCTGGTAGTCGGCCGCCAGGCGGTACGCCGTGCCCTCCCCGCCCTCGCCGGTCGTGAACGTGCGCGCGGCGAACCCCTGTACGTTGAACACGGCACCGGGCCAGAACGACCAGTCCGCGCCCACGGCGGTGTTCGACGATTCCGCGGCGCGCCGATCCGTGAGCATGAGCCCGGCGTAGTTGCTCACCCCGATGTCGCGCTTGATCCGCGCGATCGCGAAGTTCGTGCGTGGCTCGCCGTGCGCTTCGCCCGTCACGACGTTCAGCAAGCCGACCGTCTGGCCGCCGATTCGCCCGGTCAGGCGCCCGCCACCCAGCACGGGCAGCTCGCCGGCGTCGGAGATGCCGATACGCCGCGAGAAGAAAAGCAGAAAGGGCGGCGGCTCGAACGGCCCGAATCCACGCAAACCGAACTCGAAGATCCCGGCGTTCTCGAGGAAGAAGTCTCTCTTCTCCGGGAAGAAGAGGTCGAAGCGCGTCAGGTTGACCTGCTCGTCGTCCACCTCGACCTGCGCGAAGT
>JACQVC010000360.1 GCA_016209995.1 Gemmatimonadota bacterium | reverse complement strand
GCATCGTCGTGGCGCTCGCCGCCATCCCGCTGTCGAAGACCGAGCACGCTTCCGCCGCATCCCACAGCGACAGGCGATCCTCGAGGATCTCGAGATCCGGGTTGTTCAGCCGGCTGTAGATGAGCCCACGACTCTCGGTGAGCGCCGGCTCCCGCAGCCCGTAGGCGAGCTCGAAGAACGCCTTGCCCTCTTCGGCCGTGCGGAATACGAAGGTGGATGTTTGGAAGATCGGGCACTTCAGCGCGCCTTCGGACCATTCCGGCCGGTACCCGTAGCTCATCATGAGGCTTTCCGGCCGCAGGTCGTGCCCGTCGAGTTGGCGCTTATCGTCCGTGGGAGTCATGGCCGAAGTCATCCGAGCGGAGGTCGAGCATGAAGTCGCACAGGAAATCGTGGGCTTGCGCGACGCTCCGGGCAACCGTCGGCCTCACGCGCGCTCAGGCCGGTAGACCAGCAGAGGTACGGGCGAGCCGCGCAGGACCTTGTCTGCCACGCTGCCCAGGACCAGGCGAATCACGCCGCCGCGGCCGTGCGTAGCCATGGCAATGAGGTCGATCCCCTGCTTCTCCGCGAACTCGAGGATGCCGCTCGCCGGGTAGACGCCCAGGAAGAACTCCGTCTCGACCTTCAGCCCCTGACGCCGCAGTGGGTCGGCAACGCCAGCGAGGTAGGCCAGCGTGTCGCGCCTGGCCTTCTCCAGCTTCTCTACGTTGATCTTGACATCGTGCGGTACGTACGGAGAGCCGATCTGGTACGGGATGGGCATGCCGCGAAGGAGCGTATAGTCCGCGCCCGTGAGCTTCCCCAGAGCCACGGCTCGGTTCAGGATCGTCTCCGCCTCGGCGGAGCCATCCAGGGGGATGAGGATGTGGCGAACGTGCCGCTCGGCGCCCAGATCCAGGCTGGCGTCGGGATCCGGCCGCAGCAGCAGGAGCGGCGTGCGTATGCGACGAACCAGCCCATCGGCAACGCTCCCGAGCCAGGCTCGGCTGACCGGGCCGCGGCCGTGCGTCGTCATCACAACCAGGTCGGGGAAGGTGTTGCGGATGCGCGTCGTCAAAGCCTTGACGGTCGGGCCCGACAGCACGCTGTGTGAGAGGCCGACTCCCTGCGCCGCTCCGCTCTCGTACAGCCGCTTTGCGACCGCGTCGAGGTAGTCCGCGAACGCCTGCGGTGGGGCCTCCAGCTCGCGACTGTCGGTTACGCCAATCGGGGCCGTGTGCGCCGCGACCCCCACAGGAGGCTCTCTGACCATGACCAGCTCGAGACGCGCGCCACCTCGGCGGGCGAGCCCGAGAGCCGTGGGCAGGGCGTGCTCCGCGAACCTGGAGCCGTCCAGCGGCACCAGAATCAGGCGATACGTGGGTTGACTGCTAGCCATGCGGCCTCCCGTTACGAGCACTGGAGGCAACATGCGTGCCGGGGGCGCCTATCCCTTGAGGACCCCCATCGGGTGGAGGCGCGCCACCTTCCTGCCGATGCCGGCGCCGTGCACGACTTCGACGACCTCGGCCACATCCTTGTACGCCTCCGGGACCTCCTCGGCGATGGTCGCGTACGATGAGGCCCGCACCTCGATACCGAGAGCCTCGAACTCCTTGCGGAGGCTGCGCCCGCGCACCGACTTCTTCGCGGCGGCACGGCTCATGCGACGCCCGGCTCCGTGACACGTCGAGCCGAAGGTTTCCCGATACGCCGCTTGGGTACCTACCAGAACGTAAGAGTAGCGAGCCATGTCCCCAGGGATCAGCACCGGCTGACCGATGTCACGATACTTCTCGGGCAGCTCGGGGTGCCCGGCGGGCAGCGCACGAGTCGCGCCCTTGCGGTGGACGCAGAGGCGGCGGGTCCGCCCCTCCACCTCGTGGGTCTCCCACTTCGCGATGTTGTGAGCCACATCGTACACCAGGTCGAGCCCCCGCTCGGACCACGGACGGGAGAATATCCGCGTGAACGCCTCACGTACGCGGTAGGCCATCATCTGCCGGTTCGCGAAGGCGTAGTTCGCCGCCGCGTTCATGGCGCCCATGTAGCGGGTGGCCTCCGGAGAGTCCAGGGGCGCGCAAGCGAGCTGCTTGTCCGGCAACTCGATCCCGAAGCGAGCGGCGGCGGCCAGCATCACCCCGAGAAAGTCGTCGCAGACCTGGTAGCCGAGCCCGCGGGAGCCGGAGTGGATCAGGACGCACACGGTACCCGGCTCGAGGCCGAAGCGCCCGGCGACGTCCGCGTCGTACACGGCATCCACGTGGCCGATCTCGATGAAATGGTTGCCCGAGCCGACGGTGCCGAGCTGGGAGCGGCCGCGCTCGCTGGCGCGTCGACTCACTGCATCCGGGTCGGCACCCGCGAGCCGCCCGCCCGCCTCGATGCGTCGCAGGTCCTCCTCGCTCGCGTATCCTTGAGTGAGCGCCCACGCCGCCCCGCCCCTGAGCACCTCCCTGATCTCTTCATCGCTCAGGACGAAGTCCCGATAGCGCGATCCGAGGCCCGCGGGCACATCGCGCATGATCTGATTCATGAGTGCCGGCAGATGAGGGCGCACCGCCTCCACGGAGAGTGACGAGCGCAGCAGCCGTACGCCGCAATTGATGTCGTACCCGACGCCGCCCGGGCTCACGACGCCGCCTTCCCTCGGGTCGAACGCGGCCACGCCACCGATGGCGAAGCCGTAGCCCCAATGGATGTCTGGCATGCCGATCGAGCGCCCGACGATGCCCGGCAGACACGCGACGTTTGCGACCTGACGAATCGCTTCACCGCCGGTCCGCGGATCGTCCGCGATAGCGGCCATGAGCGCGCGATCCGCGTAGATAATACCGTCCACACGCATCGCACCCTGCCGCGGGATCAGCCAGCGATAGTCATCGAGCCGGCGGAGCTCGAGGTCCCCTACGCGAAGGGATTCGACCGACGCGGGGGACTCCGCGATGGCGCTTGCACTTGTACTATCTGACGTGATCAAGGCGATCTCTCCCCTTCCCGAACGCACGAACCCCCCGGAGGATAGACGTCCTTCCGCCGGGGGGCTTGCGCCGCTGGCAGAATCCGGAACTATTCCGTTTCGGCGTCGCGACCTGCGACCGGATCCGAATTCCTCACCCGGATCGCGTCTCCGCGAGGCGGGCATCCCAGGGGTCCTGGGAGTGCGGTTGCGGCCAGCAACCTCGCAACCGGCCCTCCGGTGCCGAACCACCGGCGAGGTGAGCATCCCACGGCCTCCCTGCAAGGCCACTGCTCTCCCCTCGAGCGGGCACATCCCCGCTCGGGCACCTGATCATTGGTGCAACGCCTGTGCCAGAGAGGTGGGAGGGCCGTGGACGGCGACGTCCGAAACCCGTTTTCACGCGGAGATAACCGAGAGGTCGCGGAGTAACCACTTGATCTATAGTGGTTTGCTCCGCGCTCCCTTCTTGCTCTCCGCGTTCTCCGCGTGAAAACGGTGTTTCGCGTCGACTACACACCGCACGCCGGGGGCACGCGCGTGCTTCTCCGCCTGTGCCAGATTACCCCAGCGCGCGAGTCCCACCAGGGGACGCTC
>JACQVC010000376.1 GCA_016209995.1 Gemmatimonadota bacterium | reverse complement strand
GGTTCAGTCTACTGCCGCCTGCGCCGCCGTCCAACCGGCCGGGGCTCTGCCCGGACCTTGGCTCGGTCGCTTGCCCGTATAGCGGTCCAACCGCCTGTCAGACAGACATGAAGCCGTCCAAGAATCGTGCACGCGGCACTAAACCAAAACGGGGTGACGACAGTCTTAACTAGGTAACAGCGGGCGCCAGCCCTGCCAGATAACGGACGGTATCATGAGAATCCTTCGTGGAGTAGGAAGCCAAGTCTTGCCCTGTGGATGCCTGGTGGGTTTCTACGAGACTTATGACGGGCGGAGCGTGGCGATAGTGGACGCGCAGGACGAAGAGTGTCCCCGTCAGGAGCATCGCCAGGGCTTCGAGTTGAATCTAAGTCAACTGCTGGTCCCCGGCCCGGCGGCGGCTCAGTGACTGAAGTCCCGCCCGGTCAGCTGATCCAGAAAATTGACGACCGTGCTGAAGCCTTCCGGTTTGTAGACGACGTGCGCCCGCTGGCGCGTGACCTGCCGTTCTTCGTCTTCCGATAAGATGCTGCCGGTGACGATCAGCACCGGCACGTTGGCGAATTCGGGTATTCTGCGCAGGGTGTTGAGGGCGTCGATGCCGGACTTGGCGCCCGGCAGCCGCAGGTCGAAGATGACGGCTTCGAACTTCGTCTCCCGCATGCGCTCGACGGCGGAATCGACGGTATCCGCCTCGACCGCCGTGTATCGGTGACGCTCCAGGTACAGGCGCAGGGCAACGCGCACGTTCTCTTCGTCGTCGAGGATGAGGACGGGCGGATCCGACTGCCGCGCATGACCCACGCTACTCGTTTCGGACGATCCGGCTGCCCGATGTAGGCTCTGGATCGGCACTCATGCCAGAAAAGGCCAGTTTTTCGCCCGATCTGTTCCGCTTTCTCAAAAGTGTGAAGCGGCACAACACCCGCGAATGGTTCCTGGCGCACAAGCCGCAGTACGAACGTGACGTGCGCGATCCCGCGCTGCGCTTTATTGCCGACTTCGGCGCACGCCTGCAACGCGTCGCCCCGCAGTTTGTCGCCATTCCCAAGCCTGTCGGCGGCTCGCTCTTCCGCATCCACCGCGACGTGCGGTTTGCCGCTGACAAGCGCCCCTACAAGACTCACGTGGGGATCTATTTTCCCCACCGGCAGGTGGGCCGTGACGTCCATGCCCCGGTGTTCTATCTCCACCTCGAGCCGGATGGCTGCTTTGCGGGCGCCGGACTGTGGCATCCCGGCACCCCGGCGCTCGGCGCCGTGCGGGACGCCATCGTCAGCCGGCCCGGCGAGTGGCGCCGCGTTCTGAGGGCCGTCACGCTCAGCGATGAGGATCGGCTGGCCAGACCGCCCCGCGGCTACGATCCGAGCCACCCGTTTGTCGAGGATCTCAAGCGCAAGGACTTTCTGGCGGTGGCGATGCTCCCTGAGGCACGGGTGTGCCGCGCCGGATTCGTCGACGATTTCGCTGACGTGTGCGGTGGGATGCGCCCCCTCGTCGAGTTTCTGACGAAGGCGGTGGGGTTGCCGTTCTAGGAGGAGCGAGGTCGGTCCAGTTCCACCCGCCACTTCCTGTCGGCCACGAGAAAGTACGGGACGGCCAGCGCGGAGAGCATGGCGGCGCCGCCGAAGGCGAGCGGGAACCCGTAGCGTTGGATGAGGAACCCCATCAGCGTCGATCCGGTGCCGATGCCGGTGTCGAGCGCCGCCAGGATGGCGCCGAACGCCGCGCCGCGGCGGCTGGGGCTGACGTGCTGCATCACGTAAGCCACAAACACCGGGTATGCCGTCCCGAACCCCAGCCCGAACAGGAAGGCCGAGGCCACCATCGTCAGACGGGAGTCCGCCAGCGCCAGCACCGTGAGCCCAAGTGTGACGAGCACCATGCACGGCACGAGCACGGTCTTGTAGCCCAGGCGGTCGCCGAGTCGCGCGGCGAGCGGCCGGCTGAGCAGCGTGACCACGGCGACGGCCGTCAGATAGAGGCCGCGCGGGCTCACCTGGAGCGAGTCGGCGTAGAGCGCCGAGAAGCTGGTGATGCCGCCGTAGCCGAAGTAGTACAGCACGAGGATCAGCGACATGCCCAGCACGCGCCACTCGAGCAGGGTCGCGCTGAACAGTCTCTCGCCGGGCTCGCGGGGGTGCAGCGGCAGTTCGGTCATTGACCAGGCGATGAGGGCCATGGCCACGCCGAGCGCCACGATCTCCAGGCACAACCAGCCCCAGCCGCGCCCGTAGATCCAGAACCCGACCGTCGGTGCGGTGGCCACGGCCAGCATCGTCGCGATGCCCCAGTAGGCGAGCCCCTCGGCGCGCCGCCGCACTGGCAGGTTGGCGGTCACGTAGGCGGCCGACGCCGTCAGCAGGCCCGACCAGAAGACGCCTTGAACGCCGGCGATGACGAGCATCAGCCAGTAGTTGGTGATGGCGGCGTACGCCGCGCCGGAGACGAGCAGGGCCAGGCTTCCGATGAGCAGCATCCGGCGCTGCCCGATGCGGTCGCCGAGCGCACCGGTGACCGGCGCGGTCAGCGCCGAGACGTAGGTGAGCGCGCCGAGAAACAGGCCGGAATGGAAGGTCGTGCCGCCGAGCGCCAGAATGCGGTACGGCGCGGTCGGCAGCAGTTGGAACACCGAGAAGAAGACGGTGAAGGTGTACCCGCACATCAGAAAGAAGCGCGGGGTGAAGACGCGATCGTCGGACACGTACAGACTATTGTAAGGCTTGCACCGGCACCGCCGGCCGGAGGGGCCGATCGCGCCCTTCACCGTCGTAGAAGACGTGCTCGAGAAACAGGCCGGAGGCGGGCGCGGTGAGCCGCGCCGGCTGGGTGGACGGACCCTCCAGCAGCCCTCGGGCCTCCTCGCGCGTCAGGCCGCCGCGGCCGGCCTCCACCATCACGCCCACGAGCCGCCGGACCATCTTCCAGAGGAAGTGCGATCCGGTCACGCGAATGAGCACGAGGTCGCCCGCCTCGGCGATCTCGATCGGCTCGACCAAGACCTTCGTGGACTTCTCCTCGGGCTCGTCGGCGGTGAAGGCGTGGAAGTCTTTGAGGCCGGTGAAGAGCGCGGCCGTGTCGCGCATGCGCGCCAGATCGAGCCCTTCCCTGACCCACCAGACGTACGCCTTGGCGAAGGCCGTGCGGCGCCTGGCGATTTGGTACACGTAGCTGCGCGCGACGGCGTCGTGTCGCGCGTGGAACCGGCGGGGTGCGCCGGAGACGTCGAGAAGGTTGATATCGCTCGGCAGTTCGTCGTTGACGCGCTGTCTGAGCGTGTCTGGCGGCCAGGTGGTGGCGATCTCGAGATGTGCAATCTGCGCCAGCGCGTGCACGCCGGCGTCAGTTCGCCCCGAACCGTACAGCTCGAAGTCGCGCTGGCGCGTGGCGGTTCGAATGGCGCGGTCGATTTCGCCCTGGACGGTGCGCGCGTTGGCCTGGATCTGCCAGCCGCTGTACCGCGTGCCGGCGTATTCGATGGTGAGCCTGAACCGGGACATGGCGGGCGTCGGTCTCCTCGCTGGAAAATGGGGCAGAGTAGCCAAGGACTCATTGTACCGGTAAGATCGTTCGGATAGGGACCCGGCCGAACGGCCACGAGGGGACATGCACCGCGACCACCTGGACGAGCTCGAAAGCGAGTCCATCTTCATCCTGCGCGAAGCCTTCGCCAAGTTCGACAACCTGGCCATGCTCTGGAGCATCGGCAAGGACTCGACAGCGCTCCTGTGGCTGGCGCGCAAGGCGTTCTTCGGCCACGTGCCGTTTCCGCTGGTGCACATCGACACGAGCTACAAGATTCCTTCGATGATCGAGTATCGCGACCGCGTCGTCCGCGAGTGGAATCTGCAGCTCGTGGTGGGGATGAACACCAGGGTGCTCGAGGAGGGGCGGACGTTCCCCAACGGGCGGGCGACGCGGGTCGAGTGCTGCGGGATGCTCAAGAAAGACGCGCTGCAGGACGTGATCGCCCAGTACAAGTACACGGGCATCATTGTCGGCGTGCGCCGCGACGAGGACCCGACGAGGGCCAAGGAGCGGTATTTCTCGCCGCGCAACGCCACCATGGAATGGAACGCCTCGGATCAGCCGCCCGAGTTCTGGAATCAGTTCAAGACCGACTTCGCCCCGGGCACGCACATCCGGATCCATCCGCTGCTGCACTGGACCGAGCTCAACGTCTGGGAGTACATCGCGCGGGAGCGGATCCCCGTCCACCCGCTGTACTTCGACGACGGGACCGGCCACCGGTATCGGTCGCTGGGGTGCGCGCCGTGCACCGCGCCGATGGTGTCGACGGCCACCACCGTGCAGGAGATCGTCGAGGAGCTGCGGGCGACGCGGGTGCCCGAGCGCGCCGGTCGGGCGCAGGATCACGAGAGCGAAGACGCCTTCGAGAAGCTGAGACGCGATGGATACATGTGACGTGGACGCGGCGAGCGGCGTGCGGCCCGCCGGCGACGAGGCGGCGGCGCCGCCCGCCTCGCGCCGCCAGCTGCGGCTCGTCGTGGTCGGCCACGTGGACCACGGCAAATCCACCTTCATCGGCCGTCTCTTCCACGACACCGGCATGCTGCCCGAAGGCAAGTTCGAGCAGCTCGTCGCCATCGCGAAACGGCGCGGCGTGCCCTTCGAGTTCGCCAACCTGATGGACTCGCTCCAGGCCGAGCGCGACCAGAACATCACCATCGATACCAGCCAGATCTGGTTCCGGACAGCCTCCCGCGAGTACGTCATCATCGATGCGCCGGGGCACCGGGAGTTCGTCAAGAACATGGTGACCGGTGCCGCGCGCGCCGACGCGGCGATCATCCTGATCGACGCGGGTGAGGGCGTCCAGGAGCAGAGCCGGCGCCACGGGTACCTGCTGCGATTGATCGGGCTGCGGAGCGCCCTGGTCC
>JACQVC010000375.1 GCA_016209995.1 Gemmatimonadota bacterium | reverse complement strand
GTCATGCTGCAGCAGACGCGCGTCGAGACCGTGACCCCGTACTACAGGAGGTGGCTCGACCGGTTCCCCGACCTGGGTGCGCTCGCGGACGCCGAGCTGGACGACGTGCTGACGGTTTGGCAGGGACTCGGCTACTATGCTCGAGCCCGTAACCTCCACCGGGCAGCCCGCTTGGTGCGGGAGCGCCACAGGGGTGAGCTGCCCCGCGACGTCGCGGCGCTGAGGGCATTGCCCGGCGTGGGCAGCTACACGGCGGGAGCCGTGGCGAGCATCGCGTTCGGGGTCCCGGCGCCGGCCGTCGACGGCAATGCCCGCCGCGTGCTGGCACGTCTGTTCGATCTGGAGCAGCCGTCGACCGCCGTGCTCTCCCGCCTCGCCGCAGGTCTGGTCGATCCCGATCGCCCGGGTGAATTCAACCAGGCGCTCATGGAGCTGGGAGCGATGATCTGCGCGCCCCGTGACCCGGAGTGTGGGGTCTGCCCGCTGCGCGAGTTGTGCGCTGCCCGGGCGGCAGGAACCGTCGAGCAGCGGCCCGGCCGCCGCCCGAAATCCCGCTCGCCGGAGATCGAGGTGGGCGTCGCCGTGCTTCTGGCGCCGGATTGCCACGTGCTCGTGGTGAGGCGTCCGCCGACCGGGCTGCTTGGCGGGCTCTGGGAGTTCCCGGGAGAGCCGCTGAGGAACCATGAGACTGCCCGGAGCGCAGCCGCTCGCGCCGCAATCCGAGCGGGCGTGAAAGTGCGGTCGGCCGGGCGGGCGTTGTCGCCCGTGCCGCACGCCTTTTCTCACCTGAAGACCATCTACCGGCCGGTGCTCTTCCGACCGCGCTCGCGCCCGCCCGCCACGCAGGGGCGCTGGGTGCGCCTCGACCGGCTCGATGCTCTACCCCTGCCGGTGGCGCAGCGGAAGATCGCAGCCGCGCTCCCACTCCCGTCGAGCGGGGGTGATTGACCAGGAGAGCTCATGTCCAACACGCTCAGGTTGCTCATCGCACTCATCGAAATCGCACCGGATCTTGAGCGCACCGTGGGAAGCGCCTGGCCACAGTTCCGGGACGAACTCCTCGACCTGTCCGGGCGTTTCGAGCACGAAGGCGATTCTCTGGCCCTCGCCAAAGATCTCGACGAGCTTGTTGCGCGCCTACTGCAAGCCGCGTCGCCCGATGGAAAGGACGTGATTCGCCGCGCGATCGCGGAGACTCTTGTCGGCGAGGAACCTCAGACATGGAGGAGTAAAGCCACCGCGACGCGCAGCGGCGGCGCGACGGCGATGGGAGCCGGCGATCCCCAGCCGTCCTCGGAGGCGTTCCCGGACGGCGTCGTGGAGGTACCCGTGTTCTACGGAACCGATCGCAAGCTCTCGGGCGCGAGCAGACCAGACGACTTCTACAGCGGCAGACGTGGCGACGACGTCGCCTATGGAATCGCGCGCGTGACCGTGCCCACGGAAGGCCGCCCTGTCGGCGATCTCACGTCGCCGGCGTGGTGGAAGCTGCAGTTCACTCCAGATCCGGCCAAGCACGTGATTCTCTTCGACGTCCAGCCGCTCGAGCGGGAGTCGTTCATCGAAGCGCTGCGGGATGCGGTCGCCTCAGCAGACGAACGGGATGCGCTCCTGTTCGTCCACGGATACAACGTCACCTTCACCGACGCGGCGCGCCGCGCCGCGCAGATCGCGGTAGACCTGAAGTTCCGTGGGCGCACACTCCTGTACAGCTGGGCGTCGGCGGGCGACCCGAAGCAGTACACGGTGGACGAAGACACCATCGATTGGTCGACCCGGCGTTTTCGGGGGTTCCTGCAGCTTGCTCTCACGGAAGCCGGCGCCCGCGACGTGCACGTGATCGCGCACAGCATGGGAAATCGCGCACTCATGAAGGCCCTCGAGGAAATTGAGGTCAGCACCTTTCCCGCTGGTTCGGCCACTCTTTGCCAGGTCATCTTCGCGGCGCCGGATATTTCCTGCGACACGTTTCGGGATCTGGCCGCTGCGTTTCACGGACGGGCGCAACGCTGCACGCTCTACGCCTCATCCGGGGACATCGCGCTCAAGGCCTCGAAGCTCGTCAACGGCTACGCGCGTGCTGGAGAAGCAGGCGATTCACTGGTTATCGTCGATGGGGTCGACACGATCGATGCTACAGGAGTCGACACGAGCCTCATCGGGCTGCGGCATTCGTATTTCGGCAGCAAGCGATCGATCCTGCGCGACATCGCCGAGATCATGATGCATCGAGAGGAGCCGTCATTGCGCTTCGAGTTGAAGGAAGTCGGAGCACCACCGGGGAGATACTGGGCGTACCGAAAGTAGTGGGCGCTCAGGGGCCCACGTACGCGAATGCCGCCCAATACTCCGGCGACGCGAACGGGCGATCATTCGGCGAGCGGCTCACGAGCCAGCGCCAGAGCCGCGACAATGCCGCTTCGGTTTCGTCATCGCCAGCGGCGAGCGCGGCTCGCATGCGCGTGACGCATTCTGCGAGCTGCTCCGCGGAGGCATCCCGAAGCCAGCGCTGTGCCGCCGCAACTGCCGCGAGGGGGTCGGCGCGCGCGTCGAGCTCCTCGTAGAACTGCAGAGAGAACAGCGCGCCGGCTCTTTCGTCCACCGGCCACATCGTACCGACGACGCCCGGCACGCCGGCGAGCAACAGCCCTGCGGGAAAGCCGAGCATCTCGTCCGGTAACGTGTGCGCTTCGACGTTCGCGGTGTGACAGGCGCAGAGGACGGCGAGGCGCGCGGCCGACAGGCGAACCTTGCTGCCGAGCAAGTCGCCAAGCGAGATCGAGTCCTCGCCCGCGAGCAGCAGCGCGGAATCCAGCGGCTCGAACTCTTGGAATTCGCCATGACAGGCGAGGTGGACATGCGTCGCCCTGTCGGTCTCAGGGCGCATCGCGTCGAGATGGGCGTCGCCGCGGACGAACACGGAGGTCCTGGACCAGCGATTGGGCACGCCCGCGATCGCGCGGGCCTCGGCGACTGCCAATGGGAGCGGAGAGACGGAGGCTCGGCTCGGATTGCCCATTGCCAGCAACGATGGTTTGACCGGAGCTGGACGCGCGAGCAATCCGAGTGCGGTTTGAAGCGCGCGCGCGGAGGGAGCGTACCCGAATGCCACTGTATCCGGTGCGGCAGCGTGCAGTGGGAGTAGACCAATACTCCCGAGCGGCACGACCACCGCGCGATCGTGTTCATGATCCGCGAGCCAGTCTGCGAGCGGGAGCGCGAATTTCTCCGACGTCGCTGCTGGCGGCGTCCAGGCGGAGAAGCTGCCACTCCATGGCCTCCGACACAGCTGTAGCTGCCTAACGTCGGCTGCAAACGCTAGTTAGGCACCAATGCGTCGGAGTTCCCCTGCGCGAATGCCCTCAAGGGCCGCAAGAATCTCGGACACCAGCGGCCGAAGGCGAACCATTCGGTTTGACGGTGCCTCGAGCAGTACGACGCCGAAGGGTTGGACCGCGAGGTTCTGCTGATGTGGGAGGTTCCTGTCCATCGTGACGAGCGCGTCGAACCTGCCCCGCATCCGACGCAACAACTGGCCGTTCTTGACACCAGCCCAGCCGAGCCCGCTGACGGTCTCAACGTCGTGATCGCCAAGCAGGCTGGCCAGGTCCACGGGAACATTCTCGTCAAGCAGGACGCGCATCAGCCAATAGGGAATCGCGGGCTATCTCTAGCGCCGCTAAGGCCTGCTCCCGTTTGACCGATGGGAACTGGTGCAGGAACTCGTCAAGGGTCTCGCCGCCCTCGAGATAGTCGAAGAGCGTCTGAGCGGGCACGCGAGTCCCAACGAAAACTGGAGTTCCACCGAGGATCTCGGGGTCGCTGTGGATGACGGTAGTCTTCGAGGTCATGACACGGCTCCGACGTAACGGACCGGTGGACTATACACCGGACCGGAGACGAATGCTCAAGGGTTGGTGCCTAACCCAGAAAGCCACAGGGCTTCGCATGGACTGGACGCCACTCCGGTGGGCGGTGTAGCCACCTGATTACGGCCCTGGCAGACGCTCACAACTTACGTTCGTGGCTAAAGTTGCACAATCTTGTCCGTCCCTGGGCGTGGCGTTAGCCAGGGCAGCATAAACGGCCGGCTCACGCTCGCGGATCGGGGGAGATGCCGAGTAGCTGCCCAGCCGGTCGGCGGGGCCGCGGGCGCTTCCCAGCCGCGCGTTGGACAATCCGCGGACGAAATGATGTCAGCGACTCTAAGGGGCGACCTTGTGGCGGAAGGGCCCGGGAACCTACGTGGTAAACGGATCCGTCCCGTACTGGAACGGTGGCTTGTGGGGTCCCTCGTGACGCGCGCGGCTGTAGCGACCGCCCTCCGCGCGGCTGATCCGCTTCTGCGCCACCAGCGCCTCGAGGACCAGCTCACACGCCGCGGCCTTGTGACCGGCTGCCGCGCCCCGCGGGACCAGGGCGACCTTCTCGATCAGGGAGAGCAGGCCGGGCACCGTCTTGAAGCCCTCCACGCACATCTCGCCCGAAGAGTCGTCCGAAACCTGCAGCGCGCCGCCGCCCTCGAAG
>JACQVC010000368.1 GCA_016209995.1 Gemmatimonadota bacterium | reverse complement strand
TTCAAGGACCGGTTATTGGGCTTCTACGTCGGGGACTTCCTCGAGGATTTCGAGGCGGGAAAGGGCGCTAAGTCGTTTCAATTATGGGCGGAAGGGAGGCGAGCGACTGGTAGAGGTCGAGCCCGCGTTCGAGGGTGGGCACCGGAGAATCATTCGGGCGTGGTCCGCCCTGGGAGAGCGCTCTCTCGCGCTGCGCCATTACGAGGAAATGGCGCGATGGCTGCGCAACGAACTGCAGACGGATCCCGACCCTGTGACGCAGAGCTTGGCGAATGACCTGCGGGCGCACGCGCTGCACCGTACCGCCGCCAGCCGCCATGCCCTGGATAGACAGGTTGCGAGGACTGCCCCTTACCCGGTTCCTTAGAACACGACATTTGACGGGCGGGGACGCGCATGCTGACCCAGCCGCATCGCGTCCCTGCCCTTTGCGGACTGCTGCGCCCTGCGCCCCTCTGCTAAGTGAGCTGAGGTGCTAAGGCACGATCCTCACCGCGTCACAACCGTGGATCGGGGTCCCGCCCGTGTCCTGGCCATTGATGCACAGGTCGGTCGTGGAGGCATCCAGGTCTCCGTTCGCCTCCAGAGCCGCCTGGTCGAAGTGCAGCACCAGGTCGAGGTCAGCGTCTCCGTCGACATCCTCCAAGGACGCCATGAGCGTTCCGTTCCTCCGCTGCGCCACCGGCGTGTCGTCGCCGTCGTCGTCTCCAAGCGTGACGGTACTGGCGTCCACGGACGACGCGTCGAATGTGGTGGTGCTGAGGATCGCCACCGGGATCACACCACCTCCCGTTCCGTTGCTCCGGCTCGTGCCCATGAGTCCGACGCTGTTCGGGTCGCTACCGGGTTTGATGTCGATGTCGACCTCGATCACACGCGGGCCACAGGCCCATGCGGCTGCGTTCGTGTACAGCTTCTGAATGTTTCCGTCCATCAGCGTGATGCCCGGAGCGCCCCCCTGCAGATAGTTCGCCGCGTGGCTGAAATTGACCACGTGCCCCGATCCGAAGTCGCGCACCAGAACACCGGGACCTCCGCTCTGCGCCCGCATGAGCACTGTGGACGGCTGGCTCCCGAACACCCGCTGACTGCCGGCGTCGTGGCCGTCCGCGAAGAACGTGAACGCGCTCGGGACTCCGGCCAAAACAGGGTGACCCGCTTGGCCGGAGACGGTGCTGTACGTGATGCTGCACCCGCCGCAATTGTTCGTGTTACCGTCCGCCCAGCGCTGGAGGACCAGATTCGGCATGTTGACCTGCTGGTTAACGGTCAGCTCGTATCCATCCCATTGCGATGCGATAAAACCACCGCCGTTGCTGACGAAGGTCTCCAGCATCTGTTGAGCGGCAACCGGGAGCGGTTGGAAGTACGTAAAACCATCGAGGTGGACAACGCACTGGAAGCCATCCAGAGGCGGGTTCGTTCCGTTCCACGTGTACTCCGGCGCGGGCCGATGGGTCACGTTGTTGCCGGCCGCCGTGAGGGCGTTCACCAGCGCCGTCGTCGCGGCGATGTCGATGTCGGAAAGCAGGAGGATCGACGGAGCACCCATCGCGGCTGTCGCGTAGGCTGGCGCAAGATACGCCCTATCGG
This sequence comes from Gemmatimonadota bacterium, assembly GCA_016209995.1. Classification (GTDB taxonomy): domain Bacteria; phylum Gemmatimonadota; class Gemmatimonadetes; order Longimicrobiales; family Gaopeijiaceae; genus JACQVC01. The sequence continues at coordinate 8,045 of JACQVC010000368.1, read as the reverse complement.
TGGATACACGATCCGTCCTCGGTTCCCCCGTCTCGATCCCCAGTCTGGGCTTCGCCGACACGATCCCTTCTTCACCCGGTAACGGGTGAAGCTGCGCCTCCTCACCCACGCTCGACTGCGGGAGCGGCCCCGTCGGGCCACCTGTGCCCGGGCCGTCGGAGCAGGCGCTCCAGCAGAGAGCTCCCACAATCGCTGCCGACCACCTCAGCGTCTGCCGCATCATGGCCTCCTCCCCGCATGTGTGATTCGGACGCACGGATGCGATCCGTGCCAAACGACCCAAGAAATTTAGGACTACTCTATCTTGTATACGGCACCGTGGTCTCTCTCTACAGGCACATATTTGGCACACGTCTGGCACACGCGAGTTTTTCCAGTGCCCGTTGGCTGCGGCTCGTCGTCGCGCGCGGCCGATATGCCGCGAAAGGCCATGCACGCCGACGGATACGCCCTGCGCGCTTTCCGGCCGCCGGTGGCGGAGTGCGCGTCGCTTCGCCTACATTGCGCGCAGCCCGCCCACGCGCGGCGCGGCCGCTGGCTCGATGGTCACCAGGCTGGGGAAACAGGAGGTTCGCAGGCATGAAGCAGGACGGACCCCGCTTCGGCACCCTTGCGGTGCACGCCGGCCAGGAGCCGGATCCGCTGGCCGGCGCGGTGATGGTCCCGATTTACCAGACGTCCACGTACGTGCAGCCGGCGCTGGGCCAGCCGCAGGGCTACGAGTACGCGCGCCTGCAGAACCCTACGCGGGAGGCCCTGGAGGAGAACATCGCCGCGCTCGAGGGCGGCCGCTTCGGTCTGGCCTTCTCCAGTGGGCTCGCCGCCATCGAGGCCGTCATCAAGCGGCTCTCCACGGGCGATCACCTGATCTGCGAGGAAAACGTCTACGGCGGCACGCAACGGATGCTCAACCACGTGCTGGCGCGCTGGGGGCTCCAGTCCAGCTTCGTGGACAGCCGCGACCTGGATCGCCTGCGCGATGCGCTGCGCCCCAACACGCGGCTCATGCTCCTGGAGACGCCGACGAACCCCATGATGCGCATCTGCGACATCGAGGGCGCCGCCCAGATCGCGCACGACGCCGGCGTGATCCTCATCGTGGATAACACCTTCGCGACGCCCTACAACCAGCGTCCGCTCGAGCTGGGCGCGGACGTCGTCGTCCACTCCACGACGAAGTATCTGAACGGACACTCCGATATCATCGGAGGCATGGTCGTGACGAACGATCAGCGGGTCTTCGACGACCTGAGCTTCATCCGCAAGTCCACGGGCGCCGTGCCCGGCCCCATGGACTGCTGGCTCTGCCTGCGCGGCACGAAGACGCTGCACCTGCGCATGCGGCAACACAACGAGAGCGGCCTCAAGGTCGCGCGTTTCCTCGAGCAGCATCCGAACGTCGAGCGCGTGTACTACCCAGGCCTCGCCTCCCATCCCCAGCACGAGCTGGCGTGCCATCAGATGCGAGGCTTCACCGGCATGATATCGGTGGACACGGGTTCGTTCGAGCGTGCCCGCGCGCTGGCCGAAGCAACGCAAGTCTTCGCCCTGGCCGAGAGTCTGGGCGGCGTCGAGTCGCTCATCTCTCATCCGGCCATGATGACCCACGCCTCGGTGCCTGCGGAGCGGCGGTTGGCCATGGGCATCACGGACGGGCTCGTGCGACTCTCGGTCGGCGTGGAGGACGTGGAAGACCTGATCGAAGATCTGGACCAGGCGCTGCGTAGTGTTTGAAACGAGTCGGCAGGGTCAGACGTAGAGTGAAAGCGGGTTAGCGGGTTAGCGGGTTCGCGGGTTAGCACGCTCAGGACGCTCCGATCACGGTGCTGGCGCCCGCCGCCGAGAAAAGGATGGCTCAGCGGAAAGCTTCGGTCGCCCGCGCAGCGCTAACCCGCCAACCCGCGAACCCGCTAACGACAAACACGACCAGCCCGAGAGGCTACAATGGATGAGAACGTGAAAGCCCGGAGAGTGTTGACGGAGATCGCACCGACGGCCTGGGAGCACCCGGCCGATCGAGCCGCGCTGAACGCCCTGCGCAAGATTCCCGTCTTCGATGAGGTGCTCAAGAAGATCTTCGGGATCTTCGGCGAGCGTCCCATTCGCCTGGCCTTCCAGGCGAACGCCGTGAAGGTCTCGCCGCGCCAGTTCCCTCGCGTGCACGAGCTGTACACCGAAGTCTGCCACACACTCGACACGCCCGACGAATATGGCGTCTACGTTTCGCAGACCCCCTTCGCGAATGCCGGCGCCTACGGCATGGACCGCCCGTTCATCATCGTTAACTCCGGGACGATTCAGCTCCTGGACGATGATGAGCTCGCGTACATCCTGGCCCACGAGGTGGGTCATATCATGAGCGGACACGTGCTTTACCGCACGATGACGTTCATCCTGCTCCAGCTCGCCGATATGGGCTTCCCGATCGTCGGGCTCGCGGCCCGCGCCGTGCTCGTGGCGCTGCTCGAGTGGTATCGCAAGAGCGAGATCTCGAGCGACCGTGCGGGACTGCTGGGCGTGCAGGATCCGCAGGTGGCCATGCGCGCGATGCTCAAGCTCGCGGGCGGTGGCCGGGCGGAGGAGACGAACCTGGACGAGTTCATTCAGCAGGCCGAGCAGTACCGCACCGGCGGCGATCTGGTCGATGCCGTCTTCAAGGTGCTCAACTTGCTGGGACAGACCCATCCATTCTACGTGCTGCGCGTCAGCGAGCTGCGCGGCTGGATCGAGTCCGGCGACTACGACCGAATCCTGCGCGGCGAATACCCGCGGCGAGGGCAGGAGCCACGCCCCTACATGGACGACGTGGCCGCCGCGGCGAAGGCCTACGGGGAGGGTGCGCGTGGGGTCGTGGATCAGGTTGGGGACGCGGCCCGCCGCGTGCGGGAAGCGTTCATGGGCAGTTTCCGCGACGGGCCCTGACGCCCGCCCTGAGACGGCCATTTCGCTCACGCGGCATGCGCATCCTGATCGTCGGCAACGGAGGCCGCGAGCATGCGCTGCTGTGGAAGCTCCGCGCCGACGCGCCTGACGCCTCCTTCTACGCCACTCGCCCGAACGGAGGAATGCAGCCCGCTGTTACGCCCGTCGACCTGAGCCCGGAGGACGTGGGAGGGCTGGCCGCTTGGGCATCCACGGAAGACATCGATCTTACGATCGTGGGGCCCGAGGCTCCGCTTGCGAGCGGCATAGCCGACGTCTTTGCCGCGCGCGGTCTCAGGATCTTCGGGCCGACGCGCACCGCCGCGCGGATCGAAGCCAGCAAGGCGTACGCCAAGCAGCTCATGGGCCGTGCCGGTGTACCCACCGCCCGTTTTGCGACGTTCACATCCTTCGCTGCCGCGAAGCGCCACATTCACGACGTGGGCGCCCCGCTCGTCGTCAAAGCGTCAGGGTTGGCGGCCGGCAAGGGCGCCATCGTCTGTCCGACCGAGGACGAAGCGATCACCGCGGCGGAGGACATGCTCGTGCGGGCCGGCTTCGGCGAGGCGGGCCGCGAGGTGGTGATCGAGGAGTTCATGTCGGGCGAAGAGCTGTCCGTGCTGGCGCTCGTGGATGGTGAGAGCGCTCTACCGCTTCTCCCGTCGCAGGATCACAAGCGACTCGACGAAGGTGACACGGGGCCCAATACCGGTGGCATGGGCGCCTACGCCCCCGTGTCGATCGCGACCGAGGATCTGCTCGAGCGCGTGCGTCGCTCCATCCTCGAGCCCACGCTCGCGGCGCTCAAGGAAGACGGCGCCGAGTTTCGCGGGCTCCTGTACGCCGGGCTCATGATGCAGGACGGCTTGCCGCGGGTGGTCGAATTCAACTGCCGTTTCGGCGATCCGGAGACGCAGGCTATCATCCCTCTGCTGAGCAGCTCGCTCCTCGAGCCTGTCGCCGAGATCGCGGCGGGTGGATCCACAGCAGGTATCAGGATGCGCTGGCGGCGCGAGAGTGCCGTGACCACGGTCCTCGCCTCGCACGGTTATCCCGGCTCGTACGCGAAGGGCGTGCCCATTGTCATCCCCGAGGATGTCGCGACACGCCACGACGTGCACGTGTTCCATGCCGGCACGCGGCTGGAGAAGGGCGGGCTCGTGACCAGCGGTGGACGCGTGCTGGCGGTCACGGGAACGGCGTCGAGCCTCGCCGAAGCGGCCGCAGTGAGCCGCACGGCGGCGAACGCGATCACCTTCGAGGGCAAGACGTATCGCAAAGACATCGGCTGGCGTGAGCTGGCGCGACAGACACGAACCGCAGCGAAGCGAAGGTCAGCGAAGGGGAGAGGATGAGGGGTGGGAGAGGGGAGGGAGGGGGTGGTGTGGGAGCTAACGCGGAAGGAGCGGTCACGAGCATGATCATCACGACCACGCCGGGCGTCGAGGGGCGTCGGGTCGCCGAGTACCTGGGGATCGTCACGGGCGAGGCGATCATCGGCGCCAACCTGTTCCGTGACATCTTCGCCACCGTCCGCGATATCGTCGGCGGACGCGCGGCCGCTTACGAGGAAGCTCTCCAGGAGACTCGCCGTATTGCGATCCGCGAGATGGGAGAGATGGCGCAGGAGCGCGGCGCCGATGCGGTCGTGGGCGTCGATGTGGACTACGAGGTGCTCGGACAAAAGAACGGGATGCTGATGGTCACCGCCTGCGGCACGGCCGTGAAGCTCACGTAGGGATAGCGATGCCCGAGCTGCCCGAAGCCGAGACGATCGCGCGGGCGCTGCGCGAGGGTGCGATCGGACGAACGATCGCGCGGGTTCGCGTCATCCGCCCGGATGTTGTAGCCAACCCTGCCCGGCTCTTCCAGCGGCGTCTCGTGGGGCGGCGCATTCTCGATCTGCAGCGCAGGGCCAAGAGCATTGTCTTTCATCTGGACGACGGCAGCTTGCTGGCCGTGAGCCTCGGCATGACCGGACGTCTGCTCATGTACCGAGTGGGGCGACCGCGGCGAGCCGACATGCCACCCCATGCGGCCGTAATCCTGGAGACGGATCCACCGGGAATGATTGTCTACGATGACGTGAGGCGGTTCGGGCGACTGGAGCTGCTCGACGCGGCCGGCTGGGCTGCCCGCTCCGCCGCACTGGGACCGGAGCCGCTCGAGGACTCCTTCACCCTCGACGTGCTGGGAGCGATCCTCGCACCTTCCCGCGCGCCGATCCGCTCGTTGCTGCTGGATCAGCGCAAGATCGCCGGCGTCGGCAACATCTACGCGAACGAGGCGCTGTTCGGCGCCCGCATTCATCCCGCGCGGCTCGCCGGCACACTCCAACCCGCTGAAGTACGGCGCCTGCATAAGACGATCCGCTCCGTGCTCGCGCGAGCCATCGAGGCGCGCGGCACCACCATCCGCGACTACCGGGACCCCAACGGCGACTCCGGGGGCTTCGCGCCACGACTGGTGGTGTACGATAGAGCGGGCTCCCGCTGTCGCCGCTGCGGCACCGTGATCGAGCGCACCGTGTTCGGCGGGCGTTCCGCGTTCTTCTGCCCTAGCTGTCAGCCGGCCGCACGCGTTCGTGTGATCCGCCGGCGCCGAAACGCAAGGACATGACCTGGTTCCGATCTGGAGCACACACCGCGTCCTCAGGGGCCGTCCGACCCGCGCTGCTCCTCGCGGGCGTACTTCTCGCACTACCCCACCCGTTGGCAGCTCAGTCGGTATCCGGCGAGAGCCTGCCCGTCGTCGAGCACACGCTGGCCAACGGGATGCGGTTTCTCATTCTCGAGCGGCCGAGTTCGCCCACGGTGTCCTTCATGGTGCAGTTCCAGGTAGGCTCCGTGAACGAGGTGCTGGGCTATACCGGCATCGCGCACATGCTCGAGCACATGCTCTTCAAGGGCACGACCACGGTCGGAGCCCGCAACCTCGAACGCGAGCTGACGTTGTTCCCCGTCATCGATGTCGTGAACGATTCGATCGTCGTCGAGAACGCCCGGCCGACCGGCGGCGATTCGACCCGTCTCGCCGCGCTCCACACGCTGCTCGAGCAGCTCGAGGACAGCGCGCGCGCGTACGCCACGCCCAACGAGTTCGACCGCATCCTCACCCAGAACGGGGCCAACGGGCTCAATGCGGTCACGGACGTGGAAGGCACGTACTACTTCGTCGACCTGCCCGTGAACCGTGCCCAGCTCTGGTTCGTGCTCGAGGCCGACCGCATGCGCAACCCCGTGTTCCGCGAATTCTACTCCGAGCGGGACGTCGTCGCCGAAGAGCGCCGCATGCGCGTCGATACCCAGCCCGGTGGTCTGCTCTGGGAAGCCTTGCTCGCCACCGCCTACCAAGTTCACCCGTACGGCGTGCCCGTGGTCGGCCACATGTCCGACATCCAGAGCTACTCGCGGCGGCAGGTCGAGGAGTACTACCGGCGCTACTACGGCCCGAACAACGCGGTGGTCGCCATCGTCGGAGGGATCGACGCGGACAGCGCGGTCGCGTGGGCCGACCGCTATTTCGCGCCGCTCCTCCCCGGCGACGAGCCTCGCCCGGTGCTCGCGGTCGAGCCACCGCAACGCGGTGAGCGGCGAGTCGAGGTGCGTTTCGCGGCGGAACCTCAAGTGCGCATAGGTTGGCACGTCGTGAACGAGTCGCATGCGGACCGCCCGGCGCTCTCGATGCTGGCCGCGGTCCTCAGCGGCGGCCGCACGACGAGACTCTACCAGCGCATGATTGTGAAGGAGCAAGTCGCGACCACGGTGTCGGCCGGCATCGTCCCAGGTAGCCGCTATCCCGGCCTGTTCGTGATCTCGGCAACGCCACGCGCCCCGCACACCACCGCGGACCTCGAGCGCGTGATCTACGAAGAGCTCGAGCGCTTGGCCGCGCAGCCGCCCGACGCCGTCGAGCTGCAGCGCGTGCGCAACGACATCGAGGCCGGCGAGGTGCGCCGTCTGCGGTCGAACTTCGGCCTCGCCTTTCAGCTCGCCGAGTCCGCGACGAAGTACGGGGATTGGCGGATGACGTTTCGCCTGAGCCGGCGCCTGCAGGCGGTCGAGCCGGAGGACGTACTGCGTGTAGCCGCGCAGTATTTCTCTTCGGCGAACCGCACGGTCGCCACGCTCGTGCGGGAGCCGGCCACGGCCCCGGGGTCCCCGCGCAACGAATGTTGCGCGGGGTACGGACCGGCGGACCAGACGCGACCGCAATGGGCCGCCGCTTGTTCGTCGCGATGAAGAGCCGCAGCGCCGTGCTGCTGGGAAGCCTCACGCTCGCGCTGTCCGCATGCCTTCCAACGCTGCACGGGGCCACACAGGAGCCGCCACTGGTCGGCAGGCCAGCCGTCGAAGCGTTGAGCTATCCGCCGCTGCGATTCGACCCACCCGACCCCCTGCAGTTGGACCTTGCAAACGGGATCAGGGTGTTCCTGATCGAGGACCACTCACTGCCGCTGGTGGACGTGTTCGCGCGCTTCCGCGGCGGATCCGCGAACTTCGAGCGCAGCTTCCTGGCAGCGACGTCCGCCGTGCCGGCGCTGCTGCGTAACGGCGGCACGAGGGCGCTGACTCCCGACTCCGTGGACGCGTTGATCGAGTTTTACTCGCTGAATATGTCGTTCGGATCGGGCGGACAAAGCTCCTTCGCCTCGGTGAATTCACTCCAGCGCCATCTCGATCTGGCGCTCGCGCTTTGGACGGACATGCTGCGTAATCCGCGCTTCGATTCGGTGCAGGTCGAGGTCTGGCGAGGTCGCGAGCTGGACGGTGTGCGCCGGCGGGCGGACGATCCCATGTCTCTCGCGATCTCGCGGTTCAATCACGTGATGTATGGGGATCACCCGGTGGGCTGGATCATGGACGCCTCGGACCTCGAGCCCGAGGACCTGAGTCGGGAAAGGCTCACCCGCGTCCACCGAGAGATCTTCTGCCGCGACAACCTGATCCTGGGGGTCACCGGGGCCATCACGCCGGACGAGGCGAGGACCAAGCTCGAACGGACGTTCGGGGATCTGCCCGCGTGCCCCCGCGAATTCGTACCGGCCGAGGCGCCGCGCATCCGCCGGGAGCCAGGCGTGTTCCTCATCCCCAAAGAGCTGAATCAGAGCACCGTCATCATGG
>JACQVC010000362.1 GCA_016209995.1 Gemmatimonadota bacterium | reverse complement strand
GCTATGAGAAGATCCTCAAGTTCATCCGCACCACCAGGACTGGCACCGGCCTCACCGTGACCGCCTATCTTGACCGCGCTCACTACCACACCGGTTCGCCTCCCAGCTGAGTTTGTCAACTTGAGTTGGCCCACTTTGATCATCTGATTTGGCCCCCCTGCAGAGCCGTTGTTAGCTCCTCAACATCATCTCGTCTCTCGTTTTCGGCCGTGCTGGTTACTTTTTTGCGCCAGCACGGCGGGTGCGGCGAAAAAAACGCCTCGCCAGAAGCCCGCTATTGAACGATCTCGGTCGAGGCCATATCTGGATACCCCCCGGAGCAAGCGCTGTCGCGGGCCCTGGCGGCCTCCCAGCGCGCGCCGTACCGGGCACTGTGTCTCTGCAGGTGCCCGCGATAACCGGGTGGAAGTGGCTGCCGCCGCAGTTCAGCGACTATCGGTTCGACGTAGCGCAGGCTGCCGATCGGTTCGGCCGCGCCTGCGTTGAGCCATGCGACGTACTTGCGACAGGCGCCGAGGAGAATCGCATCCTGGACGATCGCGAGCGGGATCCCATCGGCCTGCATCTGACTGGCTGTTCTGGCGTCCGAGGCTGTGAACCTGCCCGACGTGCAGGCGATCGAAAGAAACGTCTCGCGGACGGCCTGAATGTACGTGGTCGTCTCCTTCGACGGCGCCGAATCCGAGATGTGCCTCTCGTACGGCCAGTACTCGTCGGCAATCTCGAACATTGTCCGGGCAAACTGGTTCGCACCCGGACGGACACGGCAGATTCCGTTGCTGTCGACTTCCGCGATGTAGCTGCCGATGATCCGCCTCGATTTTCCGAGAGCCCGGGCCAGCTCCCTCTGAGTAGTTTCAAACCGGCCCGTTCGACGATCCGCCTCGAGACAGATATAGGCAAACAGCTTGAAGGCGCCGTCTGAGAGCGTCAGCAAAGCACGCCTGAACGCCGCGCCGGCGGCAAACCAGCCCGTGGAGTCCTTGAGCCTAGGTCGGATGTCGTCCGTCACCTGGTCTGTCATGGTCAACTCTTCCTTTTTGCGATCGTTCGACGGAATCGATACGACTCGGTGCCCGTTTCCAGGATGTGCGCCCGGTCCGTTACACGGTCCAGCAGGGCCTTGCACAGCCGCGCGTTCGGGAAGACTTGAGTCCACTCCGAGAACGGAAGGTTGGTCGTGATGATAAGCGCGGCCTGCTCGGTCCTGTCGGTGATCACCTGGAACAGTAGCTCCGCTCCGATCTCGGCCATCGGGACGTACCCCACCTCGTCGATCGTGATCAGCTCGTATCTCAACCAGCGTCCAAGGACCCGGCTCAACTGCGCGCCCTGCCGCGCCTCGACGAGCTCGTTGACCAAGGCGGCGGCCGTCGTGAAACGGACGCGTCTCTTCTGGCGGCAGGCCGCGACGCACAGCGCTGTCGCCAGATGCGTCTTACCCGTACCGCACTCGCCGATCAGCAAGACCGGTTCGGCACGTTCGACGTACCCGCCTTCGGCGAGCGCCCGCACCTGAGTCGCCGACACCTTCGGGCACTGCGAGAAGTCGAAGTCTTCCAGGGTCTTCATCCGCGGCAGATGCGCTTCACGAAGCCGTCGTTCCACCTTGCGGTGATCGCGATCCTCGATCTCGGCTGCCAGCAGCGCCTCGAGGTAATCGAGATGGCTCTGCTTTTCCCGCAAGGCTTCGTCGGCCATCTTCGCGAACTGGGAACCAACCGTGGGCATCCGGAGAGTCTTGCAGTATTGGCGGATCGTAGTCTGTTGGAGCGCGGCGACGGTCTGTTGTGCCTTCACGGGATCACCTCCGCGCTCAGCAGCCGGTTGTAGTCCGCGAGAACCGGTAGCGGTCGTTCGTAACGTGCCAGGATCCCGACATCGATCGCTTCCGGCCGAACGCGCTCGAGCCCGTCTGCGGTGACCAGGTAACGGACGGCGGCTGGATCCGTGCAACCCAGCTGGAGAGCTGCTTCAACGGCCTGCCGCAGGCGTTCGTATCCGTAGTCGCGGCCGAGCATGAGGACCTGGATCATCTCCCGGGTGCCCTCCTGTTTGCCGTGCCTGTCGCGCAAGGCAGCCCAGAGTCGGTCGTAGCTCGCGGGCCACCGGCCTTGCGGCCGCCACTGCTCGAGCGGTGTCGAGCCGGCCAGGGCACCCGGCTTGCGCTCGAGCACGTCCAGATAGTGTTCGAGGTTTAGGACCTTCTGCTGGCGGCCATAGCAACGCTCGTGCCGAGCCAGACACTTGCCTTCGTGCCAAACCTCGACAGTGGCGGGCAAAACGACGGCTCGGACCTTCGTGCCGGCGCGGACCGGGACCGAGTAGAAGTTCGTCCGGACCTTCGCGCATCCCTTGCCGTCGACCATCGGAAAGCAGACCTCGGCGAGTTCAAAGCGCTCCTCCGGGATCGGCAACAGGTGCTCGCGCTCCACGGCCATCGCAGCGCCGACCGCTAATGCGCGATCACCCACCCGCCGCGCTTCGTCTTGCCGGCACGACGCCAGTAGCTGTTCGTTGAGCGCCTCCAGACTCTCAGCCTGCGGCACCGGAACCCAATGGTTGCGCCGGAAGTATCCCTGCTCCCCTTCGACGCCTCCCTTCTCGTGCCCGGCGGCTGGGGTGCAGAAGTCCGCCTCGAACTTCCAGTGCGACCGGAAGGCAACGAACCGTGCCGTCTCCTCGCGCCTCTTGCCGCGCAGGATCTCCTTTACGGCGCTGCGGAGATTGTCGTAGCGGCAGACCCGGAAGACACCGCCCAAGTACCGAAACGCCAGGTCATGACCTTCGAGGAAGGCCTGCTGCGTCGCCCGGGGATAGGCCCAATGGAAGGCGGCGCCGCTCGCCATGCTGCGCATGCAGAAGACCTGGAGCTTCTGGCGCTCGCCGCCGAGCTCCGCCTCAGCCTCGTACCAATCAATCTGGGCTTCCTGCCCCCAGGTGTACGACTGGGGGACGAAGGTGTCCTTGCCAAGCAGCCCCAGCTCCACCTTCTTGGCGCGGACGTAGCGCCGAACCGTGGACTCGGCGATCGCATGATCGGGAAACTCCCCCCGGATCCGCTCGTAGATCCGGTGCGCCGTGTGTCGCTGCTTGCGGGGCGCCTTCCGGTCCGCCTCCAGGACGCCATCGATGAATGGCCTGACCGGTCCGAGGCTGGGTCGGTCACGCGCGGGTCGCTTCCTCTCAGGCGGAAGCGCGCTCTTTAGCGCCTCCCGGACCATCCTCCTGTGTACGCAGAACTTACGGGCGATGCCCTTGATGGTTCCGCCGCCAAACTCGTATTCCCGTCTGATCTGTTCGAACAGGTCCACCTTCGCTCTCCAGTCCATCGGCCTC
>JACQVC010000369.1 GCA_016209995.1 Gemmatimonadota bacterium | reverse complement strand
GTGCGCGCGCGTCCGGTTGACAGTCGCTCAGATTCTCCCGTATATTGCCCACAAAATCCCGCGGAATTGTGCCACATACCAACTCCACGAGATAAGCTGTATCCGTTCGATCCCTGTGTTCGATCCCTGTGTCAGGAGGTTTACGAAATGCGCGGGATAGCCAGCATGATCGCGGTGTTCGCGCTCACTTCCGCTCTCTCCGCCAGCCTCACCTACGGGCAGGAACCCACGCCGGCCCAGATCCATATCGGACACGTCATGGACCGGTTTGCCGGCACACCCAATAGCCAGGGGCTGCTCGCTACCGCGTTGGCAGAGGCGAGAATCGCCGTTCAGCACGCCACCCTGGCCGCTCAGGACCCGAACAACCTCGAGGCGATGAAGCGACACGCGGGCCACGTTGTCCATGTCATTGATCCCAAGGCCGTGGAGAGCGGGCCCGGGCTCGGATTCGGATTGAAAAGGGCCGCCGACGGCGTTGCCACGCACGCCGGGTTGGCTGGCAAGTCTCAGGGCGCCACGCAGAACATGAAGACCCACGGTCCCCACGCCTCGACCTCGGCCGCGAACACGGCGCGGCGGGCCGACCGCATACTAGCCCTCGCGAAGACCATTCAGGAATACGCAGAATCTCCTGCGGAGGGGGCCGCGCTCGTGGCTGAGCTCAAGGCGCTCGCGGATCAGCTCGTCGCAGGTTTCGACGCGAATGGTGACGGGCGAATCGGGTGGCAGGAAGGCGAGGGCGGTCTACAGGTGGCCGAGCAGCACATCGGCTTCATGAGACAGGCCGCGGGCTCGCCCTGAGGTAACCCGCTCTTGAGCAAACGTCCGTCCGGCGCACCGCAGCAGCAGGCGCCGGACGGACGTTTACTTATTCGAACCCGCCGACCGATCTCGGCGAGAGATCACTTTCCCTTAGACAGACTCCAGACGTAGGCCGCAACCGCTCGGACCTGTTCGTCCGTGATGGTGCTGCCCCCTTTCGGGACCATCGGAATCATCGCCTCCTTGGGCTGCGGTACACCGGTATTCACCAGCTTGACGATGGCATCGTAGGAGCCGTCTATGTTCAGCCACGTCGCGTCCCCCAAGCTGGGCGCCAGGGGGGTTCCCTCGCCGTTCTCGCCATGGCACGTCGAGCACAGGCCCGGCCCAGTGAAGATCTGACGGCCCTCCGTGATCATCTGCGCCGTGACACCGGCCGGGAGCTCCTGAGATTGCAGCACCGTGGGCCGAGCCTCCTCGACCGCCGGCTGCCCGACGACACCGGTCAGCGGCAGCAATCCGATCATGACCGCGAGCGATGGGCTCCACGTGGCGTTCCGCGTCATCTCCAGCCCTCCTCGTGATTCAGGTTTGAGTCGCAATACTTCACTGGCCCTCTGCGTCGTGCGCCTGCTCGTAGAGCCGTTGCTCTTCCACTCGTTCACGTCCCAGCTTGGCATCGCGCCTTTTCGCCGCCCTCATGGCCAGGTCTCTGGTCGTCTCGGATCGGACTGCGGGAAGCGAGAAGAGGCGCTCCAACTGTTCGCTTCCGCACGACGGGCACGTCGGCTCCGCCACACCAGCTCGCACCAACGCCTCGAACTGATGACGACACTTCTGGCATGAATACTCGTAGATCGGCACGACTGCGGCTCCCGTTAAGACCCTTGCCCCACGCACCGTTCGTGGTGTGGGGGCCCGGGGACCCCACCCCACGCAATATTCGTTGCGTGGCGGCCCCGGATCGTGGTTGCGCTCACCCGAGGTCTGACTGACATAATGCCCCGGGTGTGTTCTCGAGCGAAGGACATCCTGTCCCAATCGCCCGGTGCTAGAGTGGTACGCCGGCCTATCACCCAAGGTTCCGAAAAAGGCCGGCCCAATCGCGCCTGTTTCCTCGCGCCCTCAGCCCAGCGGAGAGGTGTGTCCGGAGGGCCGACATCGCGGGTCACTAGAATAGCACGCACTGCGCGCGATTCGCAATGCGTTTACGAGCGAGAAGTTAAGGGCTGGCTCGGCAGGTGACCAGCCGCAAAAGCGAGACGGGCAGGTCAACTAACCTGCCCGTCCGCTGACTTCTTCTGCAGCCTGCCGATAAATCAGCAGGTCACGCACTTGTGATTGTTCTTCGAGCCCAGAGCTTCCAGCAGCTTCACCGTCAAAGGATACGGCGACGTGCGCTGGTACGGGCCGTTTGCCATGTCGGCCACGGTCTGTCCCCGTCGGCTCACGACCGTCACGTCGGCCCCCTTCGAGACCAGGTAGAGGATCATCTCGTTGTCTCCCCTGGAGGCGGCATGATGCAGCGGCCTGTAGCCGTTGAAGTCGGGCTGGTTCGGATCCATACCCAGCTCCTCGATGGCGTACTTCGCGGCTGCCATCCAGTTGCCGGGGACGAAGCGGTGGGCATTACCAGCGAAGCCCTCGCCGTACCCCACACCCGTGACTGCATGGATCGCGTACACGCCCGGTCCGCCCACTGGAATCTGCGGCAGTCCGGAGGGGTCCTGGGCCGCTCCCGTCGGATCGAAGATGTTCCGGCGATCGGCCGGCTTGTACGTCGGGAGGTTGATATCTGCCCCATACTTGGCCAGCAGCTTCATGGCATCGATATCCAACCCGTATGCCGCCCGCCAGAACGCCGTCGAGCCCTGCACTTCCTCGAGGCCGCAGTTCGCGTTGCCGCAGCCACCGTACACCATGTACCACGGGTGCGCCGTCATGCGATGGTCCGGATTCGCTCCCGCCTTCATTAGCGCTTCCATGACGTCGAGGTACGTGGCCTTCTGGGCCTCGTGCTCTCTGGGCTGCGGGAAGCGCGTCCTGGGCTGCCAGTACGAGTTGATCGTAGCCCAAAGCGGCGCGGCTCCGTTCAGCGTGGATGCCACGTCGGGATCGGCGCCCCGCTCGATCAGAACCATCGCCACGTCGAACTGACCGTTGAGCGCGGCCATCAGCAGCGGGCTCGTGCCGTCCGAGCCGCTGACCTGGTCAACATCGGCGCCACCGTCCACGAGAGCGACGACCGCGTCCAGGTAGCCCTGGCGCGCCGCATGGTGGAGCGCCGTGAGGCCGCCCATGGCCGTAACGGACGGGCCACCACCACCGCCGCGGCCCTGAGGAGCCGCGTCACCGGGCTGGACCTTACCGGACGAGTACACTTCCCGCATGGCCAAGGCGGCCGCACGCACCTGGCTGGGCGTCACGTTCGTGGGCGCGTCCGACGGCGGCCGTGGATCGTCGGGGTCCGCCGCCACCTGCGGTCCCCCTGCGCCAAACGCCGCCAGAACCTCCGTGCGACGCCGATTCGCCGCCTGATTGACGGCGTTCTCCTTCGCAAACTCCATTACCTTCGTGGTCAGGTTCGCATCCGCACCCCGCTCGAGCAACACCTTGATCGCGACGGATCGATTGCCCGCTGCCGCGAAGATCAAGGGCGTCTGCTGCCACTCGGACTCGCGGGCGTTGATGTCCGCCCCCCGGTCGATCAGCAGGGCCACCGCGGCCGCATCGCCGGCCGCGGCCGCAAAGTGCAGAGCCGTTGCCGAGCTTGTCGACGTCACGGCCTTCACATCCGCGCCGGCGTCGAGCAGCATCTTGATGACCGGCGCGCTGCCAGCCCGACTGGCCAGGTGGAGCGGCG
>JACQVC010000059.1 GCA_016209995.1 Gemmatimonadota bacterium | reverse complement strand
CCTCTATACCACGTTCGGCTCGCTGCTCATGCTGGTGGCGATCCTCTACTTATACTTCAGGGCCACGGAGCTAAATGGTTATCCGTCTTTTGCTTACCAGGACTTGTTGAACGTGCCACTTGCACTACGCGAGCAGCTCTGGTTGTTCGCGGCGTTCGCCCTGGCGTTCGCCATCAAGGTGCCTGTATTCCCGTTCCACACCTGGCTGCCATTGGCCCACGTAGAGGCGCCGACGCCGGGCTCGGTGATCCTGGCGGCGGTGCTCCTGAAACTCGGAGCGTTCGGCTTCCTGCGGTACCTGCTCCCGTTCTTTCCGGCGGCGTCCAGCCATGCGACGGTCGTAGCCGTGATGCTCGCGCTGGGGCTCATCGGGGTGGTGTACGCCGCGCTCGTGGCGGCGGTGCAGCCGGACGCGAAGAAGCTGGTGGCGTACACTTCCGTGGCGCACATGGGGTTCGTGGTGCTGGGCACGTTCGCGCTGACGGTGTCGGGGATTCAGGGCGGGCTCATCGTGATGGTCTCACACGGCCTTTCCACGGGAGCGCTGTTCCTTCTGGTCGGGATGCTCTATGAGCGCCGGCACACGCGGCTCATCGCCGATTTCGGCGGCCTGGCAGCGGTCGCGCCGTGGTTCGCGACGGCCTTCGTGATCACGGCGCTCGCCTCGATCGGCGTTCCGGGGACCAGCGGATTCGTGGGTGAATTCCTCTCGCTGTTGGGCACGTTCGAGACGCATCCGGTCTTTGCCCTGGTGGCGACGATCGGGGTGGTGTTCGCGGCCTATTACATGCTGCCGATGGTGCAGCGGATCTGGTTTAATGCGTTGGATCGCGAGAGTAACCGAGGCGTGCCGGATCTCACCCGCCGCGAGGTGGCGGTGCTGGCGCCGCTCGTGGCGCTGATGCTCCTCATTGGCTTCAATCCGGAGCCGCTGCTGGGTCGCATGGAGGCGAGCGTAAACCAGCTCGTGGAGCGGGTGCAGCGGGGGGCGGTGGTGGCTGGAGCGAGCAGGCGTGCGGCCGGCCGAGCAGTTATGGATGCTGGAGGGAATGGGGTCGGGTCTAACCCGCTAACCCGCTCACCCGCTCAGGGGGCGGCTGGTGGGGCGGGGAAGTAGCGCCATGCAGCTGGATTTCTCCCGGCAGATGGACTTCTTCTGGGCCTTGCTGCCCGAGGCCGTGCTCACGGGGTGGGCCCTGCTCGTGCTCCTCGTGGATGCGTGGAAGAAGGGTTCACGGCCCGGGCCTTCGTCGCCGGCCATCGCGTGGCTGACGCTGGTCGGCATCGGGCTGGCCGCGGTCGCCAACGGCTGGCTGCATGGTGTGGTCGAGGTGACGCCTGCCGCGATGGTCGCGGTCGACGGATTCCGCCTTTTCGCCAACTGGGTGTTCCTGCTGGCCGCCGCTCTCACGATCCTGATCTCGTTCGGCTACGTGGCGAACCAGAACCTCCGGATCGCCGAGTTCTACGTTCTCGTGCTACTGGCCACGGTAGGGATGATGTTCATGGCGGGCAGCCGCGACCTCATTCTGATTTTCCTGGGCCTCGAGGTCATGTCCGTGGCGGTTTACGTGCTCACGGGGCTGAATCGTCGGGATCGGAAGTCTGCGGAGGCCGGGCTGAAGTATTTTCTGCTGGGCGCCTTCGCCACGGGCTTCTTCCTCTACGGCATCGCGCTCGTCTACGGAGCCACGGGTACGACGAATCTGTTCCTGATGGCCGCCAGCATCGCGGCGGGCGCTGGGGGGCCGCTCCTGCCCGTGGGCGTGACGCTGCTGGCGATCGGCTTCGGGTTCAAGGTATCGGCCGTGCCATTCCACATGTGGACTCCCGATGTCTATGAGGGTGCGCCTGCGCCCATCACGGCCTTCATGTCCGCCGGCGTGAAGGCGGCGGCCTTCGCTGCGCTCCTGCGGGTGTTCACCGTCGCGTTCGCCGGCCTGTACGAGAGCTGGTACGTCATCGCCTGGTGGCTCGCGGCGGCGACGATGGTCGTGGCCAATGTGATCGCGCTCGTGCAGCCGAACGTGAAGCGGATGCTGGCTTACTCGAGCATTGCCCACGCGGGGTATCTGCTGGTCGCCCTGGTGACGGCGAGCGAGGCCGGGCTTGCGGCCATGCTGTTCTACCTCGTGGTCTACACGCTCATGAATATCGGAGCCTTCGCGATCGTGATCAGCGTCGCTCACCAGGGGGAGCAGCGTCTGAACACGGAAGATTACGCCGGGTTCGGATGGCAGCAGCCGCTGCTGGCCACGCTACTGACGGTATTCCTGCTGTCGCTGGCCGGCTTTCCCGGGACCGGGGGCTTCGTAGGAAAGATCTTCCTCCTCCAGGCCGCGGCCGAAGGGAGGCTGTGGACGCTCGCGGTTTTGCTCGTGCTCACCTCTCTGGTCTCCTACTGGTACTATTTGCGAGTGGCGTGGTACATGTGGATGCGCGAGGCGCCGGCAGCCGATGCCCACGCTGGCGTAGTGGCGCCGGGACCGATGCGCGTCGCGCTCGCCATTAGCGCGGGCGGCATCTTGCTGCTGGGCATCTTTCCGGATGCGATCCTGGAATGGGCACGATCGAGCGTACTTGGGCTCGCGAGCGCGGGCACGGCCATGCTGACCGGGCGTTGACCTGCCAGCCGTCTGCTCAGTGCGATTTCCCGCGCGCGGTCCCGCTGGCCGGTGACCTGCGAGACGCGACCTGCCAAACATGAGACTCACGCCGCATATCTTCCGCCAATACGACATCCGGGGCGTCGTGGGCGTCGACCTGGATCCAGAGGTCGCGCGGGCGGTAGGTCGGGCCTACGGGACGCTGCTCAGACGCAGCGCCGGAGATCGTGCTACCGTCGCCGTGGGCTTCGACAACCGACCCAGCTCGCCGGCGCTGGCGGATGGAGTGGTGGCCGGCCTGTGCGAATCCGGCGTGCAGGTCACATCCGTCGGGATGGTGCCGACGCCCGTTCTGTATTGGGCCGAGCACAGTCTGGGGGCGAACGGCGGCATCCAGATCACGGGTTCCCACAACCCGCCGGAGTACAACGGCCTGAAGATGTCGATCGCGGGGAAGTCGCTGCACGGAGAGGCGATTCAAGCGCTGCGCCGCCTGATCGAAGATGGTGATCTGCTGCACGGCGAGGGCAACCTGCGCAGCCAGGAAGCTATCGGTCCCTATATCGCCGACGTAGCCGGACGCTTCGCTCTCCCCCGGCGCGTGCGCGTGGCCGTGGATTGTGGCAACGGTGTGGGCTCGCTGGTAGCCGGGAAGCTGTTGCAGGCAGTGGGAGCGGAACCCACGACCCTCTACTGCGAGTCCGACGGCACCTTCCCGAACCACCACCCGGACCCGACGGTGGACGAGAATCTGGCCGATCTCATTGCCCTCGTGCGCAGGGACGGACACGAAGTGGGCATCGGCTTCGATGGAGATGCCGATCGCGTCGGCGTGGTGGACGAGCGAGGGCAAATCGTGCGTGGCGACGTCGTGCTCCTGTTGTTCGCGCTGGACTTACTCGAGCACGGGCGCCGCGGGTTGAAGGTCGTCTTCGATGTGAAGTGCTCGCAGGCGTTGTCGGAAGTGATCGCGCGGGCCGGCGGCGAGCCGATCATGTGGAAGACGGGACACTCGCTGATCAAGGAGAAGATGCGAGAGACCGGGGCCGTGCTGGCCGGAGAGTTGTCCGGGCACATATGCTTCAGTGACCGGTACCTGGGGTTCGACGATGGGCTCTACGCGGCCTGCCGCGTGGTCGAGCTGCTGGCGCGGAAGGAGCGGGCGCTCTCCCAGATGGTAGCGGAGCTGCCCTCGTACGCCTCGACTCCCGAGATCCGGATCGAGGTGAGCGAACGCGAGAAGTTCGATATCATCGGCCGGGCCGTGAACCATTTTCGCAGGGAGTATCAGGTGGTCGACGTGGATGGTGCCCGCGTTCTTTTCGGGGACGGCTGGGGACTCTTGCGCGCCTCGAATACGCAGCCCGCGCTCGTAGCGCGCTACGAGGCCCGCTCCCCCGAGCGGCTGGCCGAGATTCGCGGGATCGTCGAAGGCTGGCTTCGTGGCCAGGGGATCGATGTCTGAGCGCGGACGTCGCATGGGACGTAGCGGCCGGCTGCTCGTCCTGGTGGCGGTCGGTTTGGTGGTGTTGCTACTGACGGGCCGGACGCTGGCCGGCTACTACGTGGAGGCGCTCTGGTTCTCCTCGGTCGGGTACTCCTCGATCTTCTGGAAGCAGCTCATCTGGCTGTGGGGGCTACGGCTCGGCGTCGCCAGCGTCACGACGGCCGTGCTCTTCGTGAACCTCCGCATCGTGGGGTCGACTCTCGGCGGCATCCAGATCAAGCGTCGCTACGGAAACATTGAGATCGCGGAGCAGGTGCCGCCCAGCTACGTCACGATGTTCGCCGTGGGCATCTCGCTGCTCGTCGGGCTCTGGTCCGCCGCGGCGCTCCCGGGTGACGCCGTGCTCGGCATCCTGGCCTACCTGAGCGCAGGGCCGACCGGGGTGCTCGACCCGGTTCTGGGCCAGGATCTGAGCTTCTACCTGTTCGCGCTGCCCGTGCGGCGCGGAATATTCGCGTTCGCGCTCGCGCTGCTGGCGATCGTGACGGTGCTTTCCGTCACGGGTTATGCCATCACCGGGGCAGTGCGCTGGGGCCGTGGGCGGCCCCAGGTCAGCGATGTGCCCCGTCTCCATCTTGCCGGACTGGTCATCGTCGCGATCGCCCTGCTAGCCTGGCGCTATCGGCTGGCCCGCTACGGTCTGCTGCTCGACGGCAACGGGTTCCAGGGGATCTTCGGCTACGCGGACGCCCGGGGACGTCTAGCGGCCTACCGCGTGATCGGCGTTCTCGCGCTAGTGGGCGCGGCCGGTGTACTCTGGACGGCGCTCTCTCGTCGACCGTTGCCTGCCCTGGCTAGCCTGGGCGCGTTCCTGGTGGCGGTGGTCGGTCTGGGCGCTGCGTACCCGGCCTTCCTGCAGCGCTTGACCGTGGAGCCGAACGAGCTCGAGCGCGAAACGCCCTACATCGAGTGGAATCTCGAGTTCACGCGCCGCGGGTTCGGGTTGGACGCGCTCTCGCGTGTCACGCTGGAGCCGCGGGCTCCGGGCGCCGCCGAGTGGGAGCGGGCGGATGATCATCTGTCCGGCATTCCCGTGTGGACGCGCGACGCCCTGCTCACGACGTTCCGTCAGGTCGAGGCCCGCTACAGCTACTACGACTTCCCTGACGTAGCCGTGGATCGCTACTCGACTCCGGAGGGTCCTGTGCCGGTGGCCGTCTCGGTGCGCGAGATCAATCGCGCCGGGATCGAGGAACCCAACTGGCAGAACCTGCACCTGCGGGACCGCTTCATTATCGGGATGGGTGCGGTGGCCAGCTCCGCCGCCCTGAGCTCGCTGGAAGGTCGGCCGCGCATGTACCTGACCTCGATTCCACCGACGCTGGAATCGGCGCCGTACGTGCCGCAGGGCCTGGCGCTCGAGCGGCCCGCCGTGTTCTTCGGATCACGGGCACAAGAGTACGCGATCGTCAACACGCGTGCTCCGGCCTCAGCGGAAGGTATGAGCGGTGAAGGTGAGGTGGTGGTGGTGGACTATCCGGGCGGCATTCGACTCGATTCGTTCCTTCGCACCCTGGCTTTCG
This sequence comes from Gemmatimonadota bacterium, assembly GCA_016209995.1. Taxonomy (GTDB): domain Bacteria; phylum Gemmatimonadota; class Gemmatimonadetes; order Longimicrobiales; family Gaopeijiaceae; genus JACQVC01. The sequence goes on along the minus strand of JACQVC010000059.1, from coordinate 5,482 downwards.
CCTGGCGCTTCCAAGACGCGAACCTCCTCTTCGCAGCGGAAGTGACCGACTCCAGCCGCTTCGTGTTCCGCCGCCAGGTCATCGAGAGGGCGCAGGCGCTGGCGCCGTTCCTCACGTTTCTCGAGCCTGCGTATCCGGTGATCCACGCGGGGCGCATCGTGTGGCTCCTGGATGGATTCACCGTCTCCCGCGATTATCCGCTCGCCACACCTTATGCGCTGCGAACGAATGGCCCGCAGATCAACTACGTTCGCAACAGTGTGAAGGCTACGGTGGATGGGGTAACCGGCGACGTGAGCTTCTTCGTCGCGGATACGACGGACGTGCTTCTGGCTGCCTACCGGGCGACGTTTCCCGAGCTGTTTCAGGATCTCGCGGCGGTGCCTGCGGGACTCGAGTCCCATCTGCGGTATCCCGTCTCGCTCCTCAACCTGCAGGCCACGGTGCTCGCTCAATACCACCAGGACACGGCCGCGTCGTTCCACGGACAGCACGATGTCTGGGCCACGCCCAGCCAAGCGAACACGGGTGTGCCGCTCGTGCCCTACGGCTCGGACTACAGCTTCCTGCAGGTGCCGGGCGAGGACTCGCCCGAATTCGTGCTGTCGACCGTCTTCGTTCCGGCCGGGCGGCAGAACTTGACGGCGCTCTTCCTCGCTCGCTGCGACCCGCAACGCTATGGCGAGCTGATCCTGGTCGAGCTGCCCAGAGAAGGCCAGATCGCCAGCCCCCGCCAAGTCGAAGCGCTCGTCGAGCAGGATCCGGGCATCTCCGAGCAGCTCTCGCTGTGGCGGCAGAGCGGGAGCCAGGTCTGGTCCGGGCGCCTGTTCGTCGTGCCCGTGGGAGAAGCTCTTTTTTTCACTCAGGGCATATTCCTGGCCGCCGAGCAGGGCGCCATCCCCGAGCTGCGGCGCGTGATCGTCAGTGACGGGAACCGGGTCGTGATGGCGCCTGGATTGAGGGACGCGATCGAGGGCCTGCGCTCGGCCGCCGCTCGTAGCGCGAACGCCGCGGTCGACGGGCCGCGGCCGGCCCCGCAGCTCGACGTGGGAGTTGCGGACTGGCCGGCGCGCGCACTCCGCCTGCTCGAGGAAGCCGAAGCGCACGCTCGGTCCGGCAACTGGCCTGGATACGGCGATGCCCTGAGTCGGTTGCGGGCTCTGCTGCAGCGCCTGGCCGGGCGCGGCGCACGGTAGCGCGGCCGGCACGCTTGCTCACGCGCAGTAAGGCCGTTTAGGTTGAGCCCGCCTTTTTATGGACCTCTACGAATATCAAGCCAGAGAGCTGTTGCGGAAGGCCGGCATCCCGGTTCCGGACGGCGAGGTGGCGGACACGCCGGAGGCCGCGCAGCGCATCGCGCGGCGTTTGGGGGGCACCGTCGTGGTCAAGGCCCAAGTGCACGCGGGCGGCCGCGGCAAAGCGGGTGGTGTCAAGCTGGCCGCCTCGCCGGAAGAGGCGAAGAGCCACGCCGCTCGCATCCTCGGCATGGAGATCAAGCAGCACGTAGTCCGCCGAGTGCTCGTGACGCCCGCGGAGGAGATCGCGGCAGAAGCGTACGCCGCCGTGCTCGTGGATCGCGCGACGCAGCGGCCGGTTCTCATGGTATCGGGCGAGGGCGGGATCGATATCGAGGAGGTGGCGCGTACCCGCCCGCAAGCGATCCGCCGCCTCTCCGTGGATCCCCGCTACGGGCTACTGTCGCACCAGGCGTATGGCCTGGCGGAGTTCCTCTACTCGGATCCTGGCTTGCTGAGCCAGGCTGCGGACATTCTCACCAGACTCTATGAGTTTTTCCTCTCGGCGGGCGCGTCTCTGGCCGAGATCAATCCCTTGATCGTCACGTCCGCGGGCGAGGTGAAGGCGATCGACGCGAAGGTCAGCCTCGACGACAACGCGTTGTTCCGGAACCCGGACTTCGAGAAGCTGCGTGATCCGGCGGCCGAGCCCGAGGCGGAGATGCGCGCACGGAACGCAGGGCTCAGCTACGTGAAAATGACGGGCAGCGTGGGCTGTTGCGTGAACGGCGCCGGACTCGCCATGGCCACTATGGACCTCATCAAGTACTACGGTGGCGAGCCGGCGAACTTCCTGGACATCGGCGGCTCCTCGAATCCCGACAAGGTGGTTGCGGCACTCGAGATCATCACGTCCGACCCAAGCGTGCGCGTCATCTTGTTTAACATCTTCGGGGGCATCACGCGCTGCGATGATGTAGCCAATGGGATCGTCGAGGCCACGCAGCGGACGAAGCTGGACCGACCCATCGTGATTCGCCTCACCGGGACGAATGAAGCGGAGGCGATCGTGATTCTGGAGAAGGCGGGGTTCACGGCAGGGCGTTCGATGGATGCCGCCGTGATGAAGGCCGTGGAGCTGGCCGGCGCGGCGTAGCGCCGACGATCGTCCACTGCTCCAGCAGGATATCGCGGAAGACGGGCGGCGAGATGGCGATCTTCATCAGCGATGCCACGAAGGTTGTGATCCAGGGGATCACCGGCCGAGACGGATCGTTCCACACTCGGCAGATGATCGGCTATGGAACGCGCGTCGTGGCGGGTGTGACGCCGGGCAAGGGTGGGCAGGCGTTCGAGGGAGGGGACGGCATCCGGATTCCGATCTACAATACCGTCGAGCGCGCCGTGACCGAGACCGAAGCGAACGCTTCGGTCATCTACGTTCCTCCAGCACACGCGGCGGCCGCGATCATGGAAGCTGCGGACGCCGGCATCAAGCTGATTGTCGCGATCACGGAGGGGATTCCCGTCCTGGACATGACTCGTGCGCTCGCGTTCGTGGCCGACCGTGGAGCGCGGCTGATAGGACCCAACTGTCCGGGACTCATCTCTCCCGGATGTGGGAAGCTGGGGATCATCCCGGGCGGAATCGTGGCCAAGGGGCCTGTAGGGGTCGTGTCGCGGTCCGGGACGTTGACCTACGAAGTCGTCTCGCAGCTCACGGCGGCGGGAATCGGCCAGACGACGTGCGTGGGCATCGGCGGCGATCCGCTCATAGGGACGAACTTCGTCGACTGCTTGAAGGCCTTTGGCGCGGATCCGCACACGAAGGCGGTTGTGCTGATCGGCGAGATCGGTGGAACGGATGAGCAGGAGGCGGCGAGTTACGCCGGGGCACATCTCAAGCTGCCCCTGGTCGCGTTCGTTGCGGGCCGCACGGCTCCTCCGGGACGCCGTATGGGTCACGCCGGAGCGATCATCAGCGGATCCTCGGGAACCGCGGAAGAGAAGGTGAAAGCCTTCGAGGACCAGGGCTTCCGCGTGGCCGACCGTCCCTCCGACGTGGTGGGCCTCCTTCGGGATGCCCTGAGAGACCTCTGATCCCGTGGAGCGAACTCTAGCGATCATCAAGCCCGATGCGGTGAGCGCATCCAGGACCGGCAAGATCGTCGCCCACCTCGAGGCTGCCGGGCTCAGCATTCGCGCCATACGCATGTTGCGCCTGACCGAGACGCAGGCCCGTGCGTTTTACGCGGTCCACGCGGGACGTCCGTTCTTCGCATCTCTGGTCCGCTTCATGACGTCCGGCGCTGTCATTCCCATGGTCCTGGAAGGCGCGGGCGCGGTGGCGCGTCTGCGACAGGTGATTGGCGCCACCGATCCGGCCGAGGCCGCCGAGGGGACCATTCGGAAGCTCTATGCCGAGTCGAAGGAACGGAACGCCATCCACGCCTCGGATTCCCCGGAGACCGCGGCCCGCGAAGTCGCGTTCTTTTTTCCTACCGAGACGCTTGTGGCGACTAGCGACTAAGTGCGGTGTCGAGCAAACTACCGTTTCACGCGCAGACGCGGAGTACGCAGAGTAAAATCAGCAGACAGACGGAAGCAGATTCAAGATATTTTGAAATAATCAGTTCTCCGCGCTCCTCCGCGTCTTCCGCGTGAAACGCTGCTGACTCGTCACGACGCACTCGTCAGAACCATGGTGGGCGCGCACTAGGGTATTCCTCGTCCCTACCGCCCGCATCTCCTTGGCGTTGACACATTTTCCGCGTCGGAATACGTTTCGTGGCTATGCTGAAGCTGGATCTTCTCCGGCTCGGTCGAAGCGGCACCGCTACAATCGAGGTGGAAGTCCCCGCCGAGGCGCCTTTGTGGGTGGGAAGCGGTCTGGATCTTCGGGCGCCGGTGCGCGTCCGACTGCAGGCCACCGCAGTAGGGGGTGGGAACGTTTACGTTACAGGAGCGGCGCGCACGACGCTGGGATTCCAGTGTCGGCGCTGTTTGGAAGGCGTGCTCGTCAGGCTCGAAGAACCGGTGAGCATGTTGTTCGAGCGCGTGGACGAGTCCGCGCGGGATACCGGTTCTGCCGATGTATACAGTCTCGAGGCCCGCCAGACGGAGCTCGATCTCGCGGAGCCCATTCGCGAGCAGCTCATTCTGGCTGCTCCAACCTACGTCGTCTGTCGCGAGGAGTGCCGGGGGCTGTGTCCCGGCTGCGGAGTGAATCTCAACACGGAAGCCTGCGTGTGCGCGGGTGAAGAGCCGGATCCACGCTGGGAAGTACTGCGCACGCTGAAGCAGGAATAGGGGGTCAGGTATGGCAGTCCCGAAGAAGAGAGTGTCCAAGCAGCGCAAGCGGAAGCGGCGCACGCATTACAAGGCCGAGTTGCCCCGTCCGAACAGCTGTCCACAGTGCGGGGATCCGCGGCTGCCGCACCGGATCTGTCCGAGCTGCGGCTACTACGGCGGCGAGCGGGTGCTCGAGGTCGAGTAGCGAGAGGTGGCTCCCGCGTGCGCATCGTACTGGACGCGATGGGGACGGATCGGGCGCCGGCCATCGAGGTGGCCGGCGCGGTCGAGGCATTACGCGATCTAGAGCCGGACATCCAGATCACGCTGGTGGGGGAGGAAGACGCCATCCGCGGCGAGCTCGCGCGCGCGGGAGATTTCCCGGCTGATCGGCTGGCAACGGTGCACGCACCGGAACGCGTCGATGCCCGCGAACCTCCGGCGTCGGCGGTTCGACGTAAGCCCAACTCCTCGATCGTCGTCGGCCTGAAGCTCCAGCGGGAGCAACAGGCCGACGCGTTTATCAGCGCGGGCTCGACCGGCGCGGTCATGGCGGCTTCGCTCATCATCTTGAGGCCGCTGCCCGGCGTGGATCGGCCGGCGATCGGCACGTTGATTCCGACGGCCAAGCAGCCCACGCTGCTGCTCGATGCCGGGGCCAACGTGGACTGTAAGCCGACCCACCTGTTGCAGTTCGGGCATCTGGGCACGATCTATGCCCAGGACCTGCTGGCGCGCCCGAAGCCCCGAGTCGCCCTGCTGAACATCGGAGAGGAGCCGGAGAAGGGGAACGAGCTGGCAGCCGAGGCGTACGCGCTCCTGGCGGCGAGCGGGCTCAACTTCGTGGGGAACGTGGAGGGGCGCGACATCATCGGCGGCTGCTGTGACGTTCTGCTCTGCGACGGCTTTGTGGGCAACGTGCTCCTCAAGTTCTACGAGTCCGTGGCGGAGTTCGT
>JACQVC010000355.1 GCA_016209995.1 Gemmatimonadota bacterium | reverse complement strand
CTCCCCGCCCCTCCGCTGACCTTCGCTTCGCTTCGGTTGACGTCGGGCGCCGGGTCGCCCAGAGCCATATCGAGGATGAGGATGGCCATGCCCGCGAAGATGATTGCCAGCAGCAGCAGCGCCGCCGCCGCCACCCAGGGGTGCCCGCCCCCAATCGCCGCGCGCAAGATGGTGAACTCGCTCAGGAAGAGACCGAACGGAGGAGAGCCCGTGACGGCGAAGAGGCCCAGAACCAAGAGCGCGCCCGAGACCGGAAGCGTACGCACGATTCCTCGGTTCGCGGCGGCCGCCGAGCTGCCGCTCACCAGCATCACGTTCCCTACCGCGAGGAAGAGCCAACCCTTGGCGAGGCCGTTGTTGAGGACGTGGAGCATCGTCCCATAGGAGCCGATCCCCCCGAGCCCGAGGCCGAGCACGAGCAGGCCCATGTGCTCGACGCTCGAATAGGCGAGGAGCCGCTTCACGTCGCTTTGCCCGATGACGAACACGGCCGCGACGGCCAGCGAGAACAGGCCGAACCCCAGCAAGACCGGTTGCATGAAAGCTGTCAACCCGGCGGCCATCCCGACCTGGGCGATGCGCGCGACACCGAGAAAGGCCGAGCTCAACAGCGTTCCCGCCAGCAGGCCGCTCACCGGGCTGGGCGCCTCGCCGTGCGCGTCCGGCATCCAGGTGTGCAGGGGCGCGAGACCCATCTTCGTGCCGAAACCCACGAACAGGAAAAGAAACGCCCCGCGTAGCCAGGCCGGGTGCAGCTCGTCGGCCCGAGCGATCAGATCGGCGACGATCAGAGGACGGCCGGGCACGCCGGCCTGCGCTGCGGCCAGGAAGAAGATCCCCAGAAGCGCCAGCGCGATGCCGACCGATGAGATCACCAGGTACTTCCATGCCGCCTCCAGAGAACGGCGGTCGCGGCGGTAGAAGATGAGCGGCGCCAGCGCGAACGTCGTCGCCTCCATGCCGACCCACAGCATCGCCAGATGCTGACTCAGCGCGACCAGCGACGCGGCGCCGAGGAACGCCAGCAAGCCCGTCACGAACACGCGCCTGCCGCGCGCGTTCTCGTGAGCCAGGTAGGCGATCGCGTAAAGCGCCGTGCCGAAGAACACCGTGCTGGTCAACGTGAGCACGACGAGGCCGACTTCGTCGGCGGCCAGCCAGCCGCTCAGCGCGGAAGGCGGGGCCACCACCCACAAAGACACGACCAGCGCGAGATGGACGGCCGCCACTACGGCCAGTCCGGCCACGCGGGCGCGGGCGGCGCGCGCAGCGGGCAGTGCGAACGCCAGCACGGCGCCGCTGAGTGGCAGGACGCAGAGCGCGATCAGCCGCATCTAGTAGTCCACTAGTCTTGCAGCGCCGTCAGGTGAGCCGAGTCGAGAGAGTCGAACTCACGATTGATGTGAAACACCACGATGCCCATGATGAAGACGCCCACGAAGACGTCGAGTAGCACACCCAGCTCGAGCAGGAAGGGTACGGCTTCCGCCTGCGTGAGCCCGAACAGATAAATCCCGTTCTCGAGCACGAGATAACCGGCGACCTGGGTGATGGCCTTGCGCCGGGTCGTCAGCACGATGAGTCCGACCATCACGGTGGCCAGCGAAACCGGGACGAGCAGCGCCTCGCGCACCTCGAGCGACGGCAGGCGCGCAGCGATGGCGAAGGCGAACGCCAGCGCGATGGCGCCCAGTGCCAGCGAGGCGCTGTAGCCAACGATGGGCTCGATCTCTCGACGCACCGACGCCTCGCGGATCGCCCAGGTCAGGAACTGTGGGAGCACGAGCGCCTTTACGATCACGGTTCCGAGTCCTAGCACGATCACGTGCGGCGAGATCTCGGAGGCCAGCAGCAGCGGCAGCGTCCCGAGCAGCAGCCCCTGAATGGCGATCGCGCGGATGCAGATGCTGAGACGGCTTGTTCCCAGAACGGCGAAGTCCGACAGAACCACGAAGAGGAGGACGAGCTGCGCGGCGGTTTGCATGTCAACCGACCAAGCAGGTCAACGACCTGCTAATAGAATGAAGCCAAAGGCCGCGAGCACTGCGGCGCCCACGAGCAGCTGCGGCACGCGCGTCAGCCGCAGGCGAGGCATGATGGACTCGACGACGCCGACCACGACGGCCACGAGCACCAACCCGGCCACGAGTAGCAGGATCGCCCAGGGCGCACTCAGCTGTGCCCGCGGCGCGAATACGCTGACCACCAGCGCTCCGTACAGCGCCAGCTTGAGCGCGCTTCCGTAGAGAATCGCGGCCAGATCAGGCCCGCTATGATCGAGCACGATCACCTCGTGGATCATGGTCAGCTCGAGGTGAGTCGCCGGATCGTCCACCGGGACCCGCGAGTTCTCCGCCAGTAGAACCACGAACAGGCTGAACCCGACCAGCGTGAGCGATGGGGCCGCGCGGGTCCACGCCTCGCCCAGCGGGGCTCCCAGCATCCCGCTCAGCGATACATCACGGGTGGCCAGCACCAGCCCGATGAAGCACAGGAACAGCGCGGGCTCCGCGAAGGTCGCGACCGTGACCTCCCGGCTGGCTCCCATGCCCTCGAAGCTCGAGCCGGTGTCCAGAGCGGCGAGTACGAGCGCGAAACGACCGAGCGCCAGCAGGCCCGCGAATGCGATCAGGTCACCGGAGAAGTGCAGCGGCGCCATGCGACCGTCGAGGGGGAGCAGAACGGCCGCCGCCAGCAGCGTTGCCAGCGCGACGACCGGCCCGGCACGAAACACCCACGTGCTCGTCGTGCTATAGACCGCCCCCTTCCGCCACAGTTTCGCCAGGTCGTAATAAAGCTGTAGCTCCGGCGCGCCCCGGCGGCCCGCCAGCACCGATTTCGTGCGGATCGCGATGCCCGGCAGCGCCGGCGCGACCAGCAGGAGAATCACGAGCGCCACAGTCTCCTGTATGCTCATGGTGCCGGGGCCAGCAGAAGGTAGAGCAGGAGCGCGAGCACCGTCGCAACGATGTAAAGCAGGTAGAACGAGAGCTTGCCGTGCTGGATGGGCCGCAGACGTTCCGCGGCCGCACGGGCCGCGTGCCAGAACTTGAGGATCACGCCCGCCATGACCGGGTCGATCGCGTGCGTTTCCAGGCTCTGCGCCGTGCGCGTCACGCGCACACCCGCGACCTCGCGGAATGCCAACAGCAGCGGCGAGGCGAACGACGACGCCGTGTATTGCATGCGCGGCGTCGGCAGCTCGTAGCCGCAACCCCAGGTCGGCGCGTGCGCACGCGGCCGTCGCAGATTCACGCGCTTCACCACGGCGAACAGCACGGCGGCGCCGGCCGCCAGCGAAACCGCCAGGATCGTCAGCGGCACGGCGGCAGGATCGATCGCCGGGCGCGACTCACCAGCTAGCAGTGAGCCCACGCGTAGGACGGGCGGCAGCACGAGGGCGGGGCCCAGCCCGATCGCCGTGCATGCCCCGGCCAGCGCGAAGAGCGGAAGCACCATGCCGGGCGCCGATTCGTGCACCTCCTCGGGAAGCCGCTCGCGTGACGTGCCCAGATACATCACGCCCACGACCTTGGCGAAGCAGGCGAGCGCCAGCGCGCCGATCAAGGCGAGGGCCGCCGCCGCGAGCACGGCCAAACGGCTGGCATCGGGGGCGACCCCGGTAGCCAGCAGCGAGCGGAAGACGAGCCATTCGCTCACGAACCCGTTGAGCGGAGGCAATCCCACAATGGCGGCCGAACCGATCAGGAAGGCCGTAGCCGTTTGCGGCATCTGCTTCCAAAGACCGCCGAGCCGGTCGATCTCGCGCGTGCCCGTGGCGTGAATCACCGAGCCGGCGCCCAGAAACAGCAGACTCTTGAACAACGCATGGTTCAACGTGTGCAGCGTAGCGCCGGCGAACCCCAGCACGGCAACGACCGGATGCGCGTACGCAATGCCGAGCACGCCCGCGCCGAGACCCATCAGGATGATGCCGATGTTCTCGACACTGTGGTACGCAAGCAGCCGCTTGAGGTCGTGCTGGGCGAGCGCCCAGATCGCGCCTAGCACACCAGATGCCGCTCCGACGCTGAGGAGGAACCACCCTGACCAGACGGGCGCCGTACCCATCAGAAGCAACACCCGCATGATTCCGTAGATGCCCAT
>JACQVC010000354.1 GCA_016209995.1 Gemmatimonadota bacterium | reverse complement strand
GCCAAGAACCACCGCTTCGTGTGGGTAGTCGTCGATCCGCGCGATTACGCCGAGGTGGTAAGGGCTCTCGCAGACGGCGGAGACGGCGGGGAGTTGCGTCGGAGACTGGCGAGGAAGGTATTCGGCCATGTGAGCGCGTACGATGCCGCGATCACGGGCTATCTGGCCGACCTGGATAGTAGAGACGCGGAGGAGGCCGCATCCGAGTTACCCGACCTGCTGGTGGAGCCGCTCGCACGTGTGCAGGGGCTGCGGTATGGCGAGAACCCGGACCAGGCGGCCGCGTTCTATGCACCGGCGGGCCGGAGTCGCCACGGGATTCCGGCGCTCACGCAGCTGCACGGCAAGGAGCTCTCCTACAACAACATTCTCGATATTGACGGCGCCCTGCTCGCGCTCTCGGCGTTTGCTTTTTGTCCGCAGCCTGTCGTCGCGATCCTGAAGCACACGACGCCGTGCGGGCTGGCTATGGCAGACACGGTCGCCGAGGCCTATCGGCGGGCGCTGCACACGGATCCGGCGAGCGCATTCGGATCGGTCATCGGGACGACGTGCGCGGTCGACGGCGAAGCAGCGGCGGCGATGGCGGAGCTGTTCGTCGAGTGCTTGATCGCCCCGGCGTTCTCCGAGGAGGCCCTCGAGCGACTCACGGCCAAGAAGAACCTGCGGCTGCTCGTATTCCCGACGGACGTCCTGCCCGTGGCTGTGAGCTTCGAGCACGAGCGCGCGGCCGCGTGGTGGGCGGGGCAGAAGCCGGATGAGCAACGTTCGCGCACCGCCGTGTTCCTGGCGCTCCACGGGCGCGCGCCGCGCGGCTGGTCGGAGAGGACCGTCTACGGCGGTGCGCTGGTTCAGACCCCGCCGCTGCCGCCGTTCTATGGGGTTCCGGATCCCGGAGCCTGGAGGATCGTCACAGCACGACAGCCGACTCGCGACGAATGGAGTGATTTGCGCTTCGCCTGGGCGGTCGCTTACGCGGTGAAATCGAACGCGATCGTGCTGGCACGGGGGGGCGTGACCGTGGGGATCGGCGCCGGCCAGATGAGCCGCGTCGATTCGTCTCGCCTGGCCGTGATGAAGGCTCGGGACGCCAGGCTCGAGACTGCGGGCGCCGTACTGGCCTCCGATGCGTTCTTCCCCTTCCGCGACGGCGTGGATGCGGCGGCGGCCGCGGGCGTGGCCGCGATCATCCAGCCGGGCGGCTCCGTGCGCGATACCGAAGTGATCGCCGCGGCCAACGAACATGGCATGGCTATGGTGTTCACTGGGCGGCGGCTGTTCCGGCACTGAGCGAGCCGGCAGGTAGCAGTTATTTCCTGACGAGCCCTTCGTTAGGTTTAGCTGCCGGAGGGGTGTCCGAATTGGCAAGGAGACCGCCTTGAAAGCGGTTGCCCGAAAGGGCTTGTGGGTTCGAGTCCCACCCCCTCCGCCTCTGATTCCCTAAGACGAGCGGCCGACCATTCCTGCCATGGCCGCTACACCACTCACGCAGAAGACCAGCGCCAGTGCTGCGAGCTGTCCGCCCAACGTGAACACGATGTCTAGCGCGCTGAAACCACTGCCCCCGATGGGAAGCGGTCCGAGCAGGAACGGCGCGAAGCCGTCGTAGACCTCCTTGAGCAAGGCAAGCAGCGGGACTCCGCCCCAGGCCAATTTTCGCAGCGCCGTTGCACGCGGCCGCTCACGCGCCAGCGCCACGAGCACGATCTGGATCAGGAATCCGATGAAGAGGTGAACGACGGTTTGCGCGGCGTCGAGGCGGCCGCCGGGGACCCAGATACAGACGTCGTAGGTGAAGATGTCGCAGTGTGCGTCCGGTCGGAACTTCACGAAGAACGTGAAGGGCTCCACCGTCTCGAGCAGACGCCAGCGCACGGGAGAGTGCTAGGCTCCTGGTTCAGCGCCGCGGATTCGCGGCTTCTCGCGCCGGCATCAGCCTCGCCGGGCCGGGCGCTTGGCCGGCCCGCTTCGCTTCGAGGCGACCGCTGGCGTGATTCCGGCCGCTTTCGTGAGCGTCGCCTGGAAGAGGAAACTCGCCTGCCGGAGCGCGGCCTCCATGTCGAACGGGTGCAGCGCCGAAAGGGCGTCTACGGGGTGAATGACCCGGTACCAGCGCAGGCCCGCGCTCGCCGCCGTGTAATGCACGCAGATGCTGGCTACGGTCCCGCAGATGATCAGCGTGTCGATGCCCCGCAGCCGCAGCTCGTGATCCAGGTGCGTACCGTAGAACGCGTCGTAGCGGACTTTCTCGAAGACGCGGTCGCCGGGCGCGGGCTTCAGCTCGTCTATGATCTGCCACCCCTCTGATCCCCGCTCGCAATGCTTCGGCCAGATCTTCCACTCCGGGTCACCCTCCTGGTGTGTGTCCTGTGAGTAGAAGACCGGCATGGCGGTCGAGCGGGCCAGCTTCACGAGCTGGCGGATGACCGCTACGGTGTCCGCCGCCCCGGGCACGGATAGCGCCCCGTCGGCGCGGACAAAGTCGTTTTGCATATCGATGATGACGAGGGCTGTTCGGTCAGGGTCGACCGTGACGTGCTCCTCGATCTCATAGGGCGGTACCTCGACCTGCCTGGCCATGGCTTTGCCTCCTGCCGGCATGCAACACCTCATCCGCGAGGAAGTTGCGTCTTGCTGCTGGCGATGGGAAGGCCGGTGGCGAGCGCTTCTCGCCTCTGGCGCTCCGTTCGCTGCCGACGGGCACTTTGTGTGCAATGGCGCCTTACCTAGATTTCCGGGCATGGTACGGGATCGATAGAACGAGTAGTGTTGCCGTGGCACGAAGCGCGAAACGGCGAGGGAGCGCGGATGGGTGAGTGGCGGCGCAGGGCAGCTGTAGTCACGCAGGTCGGGGGCGTCCCTGTGGGCGGTCACCATCCTGTGGTCGTGCAGTCGATGACCAACACGGACACGGCCGACGTGGAGGCTACCGTCGCCCAAGTCGCCGCCCTCGCCGCGGCCGGAAGCGAGCTTGTGCGCGTCACGGTAAACACCGAGGAAGCGGCGCAGGCCGTGCCGCGCATCGTCGAGCAGCTCGAGGCTCGGGGTGCGCCGGTGCCCGTCATCGGGGACTTCCACTACAACGGTCACATCCTGCTGTCGCGCTACCCGGAATGCGCTCGCTCGCTGGCGAAGTACCGGATCAACCCCGGCAACGTCGGGTCGAAGCGCCGCGACGAGAACTTCCGCACGATCGTCGAGCTGGCCATCGCGAACGATAAGCCCGTCCGCATCGGCGTGAACTGGGGTTCGCTGGACCAGGACCTGCTTACGCAGCTCATGGACGAGAACGCGGCGAGGCCGGAGCCGGCGGACGCCGGGGCGGTGCTGATGGAAGCGATCGTCGAGAGCGCGCTGCGCTCGGCGGCGCTGGCCGAGGATACGGGACTCCCGCACGACCGGATCATCCTGAGCGCGAAGGTCTCCTCGGTCCCCGAGCTGGTAGCGATCTACAGGAAGCTGGCTTCACTGTGCGACTACCCGCTCCACCTCGGCCTCACCGAGGCGGGGATGGGGACGAAGGGGGTGGTGGTAACCACGGCCGGCCTGGCCATCCTGCTGGCCGAGGGCATCGGGGACACGATCCGCGTGTCGCTCACGCCGCGACCTGGCGCGGATCGGGCCGACGAAGTGCGTGTGGCGCAGCAGGTGCTCCAGTCGCTCGGCATCCGCAGCTTCGAGCCGCAGGTCAGCGCGTGCCCGGGCTGCGGCCGCACCACGAGCACCTACTTCCAGCAGCTCGCCGAGGACATCCAGTCCTACGTATGCGCGCAGATGCCGGTATGGCGCGAGCGTTACCCCGGAGCCGAGGACCTCAAGGTTGCGGTTATGGGGTGCGTCGTAAACGGACCTGGCGAGTCCAAGCACGCACACATCGGCATCTCGCTACCCGGAACTTTCGAGGAGCCCAAAGCGCCCGTCTACGTCGATGGCGCGCACTACACCACCCTTCGCGGCGGCCACATCACCGAGGAGTTCAAGGCGATTCTGGAGGAGTACGTGGCCAGCCGCTACGGGGCGGGTGTACCGGCGAGAGGGGATTTCAGGTAGTCCACCCAGACGTTTGGTGCACTCCTCGCTAGCTCGCATGGCCGCGCGCATCAGGTCAGCGTCAAATCTCGATATTCGTTCGCATGCCATCCCTCCATGTGCAAAGAAATCACCGAGTTGTGTGTATCGGTCGATCGTCGCGGGCGCAGGAGCGCACCGGGCCGGGCACGGTCGCTGCGAGGTATCCCGTTGCGCTCGGACCCGACCGCTCAGTTGAGACCGGGCGCGTGCTGAGGCCAGCGCCGTCGCAGGCGCGCCCAAGCCTTCGTAATCAGCCGGCGGGCGGCCTCGGTCATGGGTCCGTCGTAGTGCACGACCCGTTGCTCGAACTCATCCATGGCCCGCTCGACCTCGTCCATCGCCCGCTCGAGCCGGTCCATCGATCGCTCGATATCGTGAATGGTTGCCATGTGCCCTCCAGAGATGGTGCACCCTAGACTCTTCCTGCAGCGTTTCCCACCTGGCCGCGTTCGACAGCATAGCATTTCCCTTGGGGGCGTCCATAGCGGAATGGGTACCGGACAGGATGGGGATCTACCTACCTCGTGCCATGAAGGTGCATGGCAGTGAAAGATGTACGGAAGGTGAAGGCACGCGGCGTCGCAGGATAGTGAGAGCAGGGTTGACCAACTTGACCAAGAGGTCGCGGTTATCTTAGCTTTGCCGCAGTAGCGGAACGAGGTTGGAGCATGGCCAAACCGAAGGCAAAACGGAAACCGCGAACGGTCGTCAACCTTTACGACGCCAAGACGCGGTTGTCGGAGCTGGTGGAGCGGGCCGCGTCCGGCGAGGAGATCACGATCGCGAAGGCCGGAATGCCTCGCGCTCGTCTGGTGCCGCTGCCACGAGCGCCGCGCAGGCCTGGTGCATTGAAGGGAAAGATCTGGGTTTCTCGTGATTTCGACGAGCCATTGCCTCCGGAGATCCAACGTGTGTTCCTGGGTTATGCAGACGCTGAGGACGGGGAGAGCGGTGGGACGTGAGGCTGCTCCTGGACACGCACGTGTTTCTCTGGTGGTGCACAGCCAGTCCACGGCTGAGACGCTCTACGAGACGCGTAGTTGCCGACGCTGAAGAAGTCTACGTGAGCGCCGCCTCCGCATGGGAAGCCGCGATCAAGATGTCCATCGGGAAGTTGCGCATGAAGGGCGGATTCGAAGACGCGGTTGACCTCGCGCGTTTCGCGAAGCTTCCGGTCACCATGCAGCACGCGGCGTTGCTGGTGGAGCTGCCTCCTCACCATACGGACCCGTTCAATCGCATGCTCGTCGCGCAAGCGCGCGCGGAGGCTCTCACACTCATGACGCACGACCGCCGCTTCGAGCCGTACGACGTCCACATCATTTGGGCGTGACCAGACACCTCAACGACTACAAAGTGCGGCTTTGGTGCTGCAGGGGTTGCACGGTGTGCTTTGCTCAGCAGTCGAAGCTCAACGCGGGAGGGTAGAGGTCGGCGTCGAACAACATTTCCGGTCGGCGGGCGAGCCGCTCGACGTAAGCCCGCGTATAGATGCGGATCTGTCCGCCACGTCCGTACACCTCGACCAGGTGGAGATCCTGCGGCTGATAGGCGGCCAGCATGTCGAGGCCGCAAATGACCGGAATCTCATCGATGTACACCCTGGGCGAGACCACTCTCCTCCCGTCCATGACACACAGGTAGCCTCCCGGCCGTGGGCAG
>JACQVC010000353.1 GCA_016209995.1 Gemmatimonadota bacterium | reverse complement strand
TCGTCGATCACGAGCACCGCAAAAGCCTGAAGCGGGACGAGGCTGTCGAGAAACTCGTAGAGCGGATAGCTGAGATCGGGCCGTGAGGCACGCTGCATCGGGCCGCTTCTCAAGTCGTCGATCGACATGACGCCAAAGTCGATCAGGATCATCTTCAGCAGGTCGTTGCGCGTCACGAACGGATCCGGCACGAATGTGCTGAAGGTCTTACGGCCGAGTTGGTCGAGCACCGCGCGACACAACGTCGTCTTGCCGGTCCCGATGTCGCCGGTCAGCACGATCAACCCTTCGCGCCGGCGAATCGCCGCGTCCAGATCGTCAAAGGCCGGGGCGTGCGACGGGCTGCGGTAGAGAAACCGGGGATCGGCCGACAGGCTGAAGGGCTTCTCGAGGAGCCCGTAGTAGGGCTCGTAGGTCAGCGAGGGGGATGCCGGCACCCCTGGAGCCTCGTCGTGGGCGACTCGCATCGGCAGCAGCGACGACTGGTCCTCGGAACCGGGTTGGTTCGAGCGTGGGCCGAGGGGATGAATAGACAAGGGGTTCCCGCAAATCGAGACGGGCTTCTCCCGTGTACTATCGGTCGAAACCTTCCCTTTCTGCGAGGGTCCAGCCTGAGAACGACAGGATTTGCGGAAGACCCGCTGCAGCTTGGGAGCAGCACGAATTCTGTGAGTGGACTGTCTTATTTCGCGCCACGGGACCGTCACTTGTTGACTGCCATGTCCTATACAGTCATATAAATACCCCGTTTCTTAATAGGGATAAACTGGCATGTTCCATGCTCAGACATGCGGGGTTGTGACGGAGAACAGCGCCCATTCCGAACCCGCCAAGGCGGGGCTTGCCCGCTGGGCACCGACGCCACGGCCGCTGCAGGCTGACACCAGCCTGCTCGACCGGCTCAATTCCATTTACCGGCATCGGTACCTGATTGCCTCGATCTTCCTGCTCGTCATGATCGGCACGGCTCTCAAGACCTATTCCACCATCCCCCTGTTCTCGGCGCAGGCGCAGCTCATCATCGAAGACGAGCGGATGGCCGCGATTGCGGGGTTCGGTGACGGCACCGCGCTCGAGCCCCTCACGGATTCCGCGCCGTACTATCAGACGCAGTATCGGATTCTGACCGGCCACGAACTCGCGCGCCGTGTCGCCGAGAAGCTCCACCTCGCGCGCGTGCCGGAGTTCACCGGCCGTGGGCCGCAGCCGACACCGGTCGGGCGGTTGCGTCTGATGCTCACCGACGCGGTTCGTGCCGCGCTGCCGCAATCCGCAGCACCGCCGGTTGCCGCATCACACGCGCATCCGGATCTCGATCAGCTGGCCGATGCCTTCGCGCAGCGGATTTCGGTGAAGCCGATTCTCGAGAGCCACCTCGTCAACGTGACTTTCGTGGCGACCGATCCCCAGTTTGCCGCGCAGGCGGCCAACGCGCTCCTCGAGGAGTACGTGGCGCAGAATCTCGAGCTGCGCCTTCGCACGACCGAGAACAGCCTGCGGTGGCTGGCCGGCGAACTCGCGCGGCAGCAGCAGAAGGTCGAGGACGGCGAGCGGGCCCTCGCAGAGTACCGTGAGTCGCACGACGCGCTCTCGCTCGAGGACCGCCAGAACATCGTCGTGGCCCGCCTGAACCAGCTCAACGACGCGGTCACGCGCGCCAAGACGAACCGCGTTCAAAAAGAGGCCCTGTACCAGCAGGTCCAGGCGCTGGGCCCGACGGCGGCACCCGAGTCGATACCGGCCATCCTCCAGAACGTCTACTTGCAGTCGATCAAGACACGGCTCGCCGACCTGCAGCGTGAAAAGGCGACCCTCGCCCAGCGGTACGGCGACAAGTACCCCGATATCATCAAGGTGAACGCCAGCCTTGAGGACGTGTCGTCGCAGCTCACGCTCGAAGTGGCGCGCGCCGTCGAGGCAATCCGGAGCGAATATCGCTCGGCGATCGCCGAAGAGCGCACGCTCGTGGAGGCCCTCGAGGACCAGAAGCGGGCGGCGATGGATCTGAACCGCAAGAGCGTCGGGTACACGGTGCTCGAGCGGGAAGCGCAAAGCAACCGCCAGTTGTACGAAACGTTGCTGCAGCGCGAGAAAGAGCTGCAGGTCGCCAACAACAGTCGAGGCAACAACGTCCGGGTCATCGAGCAGGCCAGGGTTCCCGCTCAGCCGTTCGCCCCAAATCCGGGGCGGGCTCTCACGCTGGCGGCTTTGGCGGGGCTCGTGTTGGCCCTGGGCCTGGTCTTCGCCATCGATCACCTTGACGATACGGTCAAGACGCCGGAAGACGTGCGGCGGCTCAAGCTCCCGCTCCTGAGCCTGATTCCGGCTGTCAAGGGGCGCAAGGCGCCCGCCGTGTTGCACTCGGCGGTGGACCCGTTCGGTGAGGCCTTCCGGGCGCTACGGACGACGCTGGCGCTCTCGGCCGCCGAGGGCAAGCGCGTCATCCTGATTACGAGTGCCCAGCCGCTCGAAGGCAAGACCACGACCGCCTGCAACGTTGCGCGCACGCTGGCGCATGGCGGCGCCCGGGTCCTGCTCGTCGATGCCGACATGCGCCGGCCGGGGGTTCACGCGAACTTCAGCCTGGACAACGCCCACGGACTCTCGGACGTGTTGACCGGCCGCGCACCGGCTCACCGCGTCGTTCATCGCCTCGCGGATCCGAATCTGTGGATCATGACGGCAGGTCAGACACCAACGAACCCCTCGGAACTGCTCGCCTCGCTCCGGATGAGCGCACTGATGGCCAACGCGCGCAGCGGGCCGTTCGAGTGGGTGATCGTGGACACGCCGCCGGTCCTGGCCGTGACCGACCCGCTGATCCTCACGCCGTGGGTCTCAGGCGTGGTGCTGGTGCTTGGATCCGAGATGACGACCCGCCACCACGTCGACCGGGTCCTCGAAACGCTGGCGCCGAGCCGGCCCTCGCTTCTCGGCGTGGTGCTGAACCGGGTCGATCTGGTCCGGAACAAGTACTACTATTCACGCTATTACGGGACCACCTACAAGAAGTACATGCAGGCCGCGGCCTGACGTCGGTCCACCCGCGCCCCGACGCAAATGACGACGGGCCTTGCACAGGTATGACCTGTGCAGGCCCGTGATGCAGATTGGTCGGGATGGCCCGCGTCGAGGGGGGTCGCCGCGGGCGCCTGCGTCGGTTGACGCTCGGCGCCTATCCAACGGTGAGCCTCGTCAACGCGCGCAAGGCGGCGGCGAACGCGCTCGGCCACGTCGCCACCACGCACACCGACCCCGCAGCCATGAAGCAGGCGGCTCGATTGGGCGAGACGTTCGGTGACCTCGCCAAGGAATACCTTGCCCGCCACGCGAAGCGCCACAAGCGAAGCTGGCGAGAGGACGAACGCATTCTGGAGGCGGACGTCTTGCCCGCCTGGCGCTCGCGGAAGGTGGGAGAGATCGCGCGACGTGAGGTGCGGGAGCTCGTCGAAACGATTGCCGACCGCGGCGCGCATTCCGAAGCCCGGCGCCGAGCGGTCCCGCGAGCGCGTCCTGACGGACGAGGAGATTCGGCTCGTCTGGGCGGCCTGTGAGGCCGAACCGCCGACACTCTGTGCGCTGATGCGCCTGCGGCTGCTCACGGCGCAACGGGGTGGCGAGCTCGCACGCCTGCGCTGGACGGACATCGACGGCGACTGGCTCACGCTGCCGAGCACGGCGACGAAGAACAAGCGGGCGCATCGCGTGTTCCTGACGCCGGCCGCACAGGACATCCTCAGCACACTGCCACGGCTTGAGGGCTGCGACTACGTGTTTCCGGGGCGGAGCGGAAGCCGGCCGATCGGCGACGTGAAGAAGGCCGGACGGCGCATCCGGGCGCGTGTGCTGGCGACGCTGAGGGGGACGGACGCCACGATTGGGGCGTTCGATTTCCGCGGCCACGACTTGCGGCGCACGGCCGCGACGAAGATGGCAGATGCCGGCATCTCGCAAGCGGACATCGCGAAGGTCCTCAATCACGCCGAGGGCGGGCCGCGGGCAACGATGGTCTACAACCGGTACGCCTACGACCGCGAAAAGCGCATCGCGCTCGACACCTGGGCGCGAATGCTGGCGGCCATTTGCGAACGGAAGGATGGCGGCAAGGTGCTGCCGTTCGGCGCGACAGGCGGCGGGTAGTGGCGAGCGTACCGCGCTGGACACGGTTCACCCAAGATCTGGTTGATAATAGGGAGCTCGAAAATGCCGGTGCGGTTATTCGAGAGGCAGTCGCTCTTGCTGATCTTCCCCGCGGATACGACCCCTCCGTGGCGCCACTTTCAACTTCGCGAAACGCTATCCAAAAAGGAATGAGCCTCGACAGCCCGTAACCGACATCCGCGCCACACTCGTAAACCTCTCGCACGATGCGCGTGAGTGGGAAAAGGGAGCCCGCACCGCGTCGAAGGGCAAGCGCGGTCGGAAGTCCGTTCGCCAGCGCGTGCTTATCGCGCAGTGGGTTGGAAGCCGGTTGGCCGACATCGGGATTCCGTTGATCAAGTCGCCCGACGGCGCCTTCGCGCAGGTTTTGGACATCGTGTACGAAGCCGCTGGAATTCCCAAGCCCACAGACGTATACCGGGACGTAGCGGCAGCGCTCGATGACCCTGCTGCGTACTGGCACGGCGGTGACAACTTCACGGCGCTCCCCCGTCCACCACGCAAACCACTACACAAATACTATTAGTCCTACGCCCTTACTGGTACACCCTTACTGGAGAATCGGGGTCAGGGTGGGCGGGTCGGGGGTCACTCGCGGTCTGTGGAAACTCGCTGGAAACGTTCGCCGGCCTGAGAGGCCCCTCCCGGCGCACGGAGGCGCCGCCTCAGTCGTGAATCCGCCGCGCCCCGACTGCGTCCGCAGTGGCGGCCGGCACCGAGTCGTCGAGCACCGTCTGGACGCGGCCGACGAGGCCCTCGAGCGAGTACGGCTTTTCCAGAAACAGGGCTTCCGGAATTTCGACGGTGTTCTTCGCGTACCCCGACATGTAGAGCACGCGCAGCCGGGGCGCCCGGCGCGCCAGCTGCGCGTACAGCGCCACCCCGCTCATGTCCGGCATGACGACGTCGGTCACCAAGAGCGTGACGCGCGCGAGCGTGTCGGCCGGCAGCGTGAGCGCCGCCCAGGGGCCC
>JACQVC010000347.1 GCA_016209995.1 Gemmatimonadota bacterium | reverse complement strand
TCAGAGGCTCAGAGCTTCAACGACAAGGGGTTCACAGGATTGCGTGTCAGAGATCAGAATCAGGGTCAGGATCACAGCAGCGATACCGGTCGGTCGTGAACGGGCGTCGGCGGTTGGCCGACCTGCCATCGTCCCTGATCCGATCGCGTTGAACCTCTGAACCGCTGAACCTCTGATGACTCCAGTGAAAATCCCACTGCTCGACCTGACCGCGCAGTACGCCGAGCTGCGCGCAGAGATTGAGGGGGCGCTGCGGTCCGTCGTGGAGTCGCAGCGCTTCATACTCGGGCCTGTCGTCGAGGACTTCGAGCGAGCGGTAGCGGCGAGACTCGGAGTCACGTACGCGGTCGGCTGCGCCAACGGCACGGACGCGCTGCTCCTCGTCCTGCGCGCGCTCGCGGCTCGGCCCGGGGACGAAGTGATCGTGCCGGCGTTCACCTTCTTCGCGACGGCGGGCGCCGTGTGGAACGCCGGACTGCGACCCGTGTTCTGCGACGTGGACCCCCGCACGTTCAACGTCACGGCTGCCACGCTGGATGCGGCCTGGTCAACCCGCACCAGGGCGGTGATCCCCGTGCATCTTTTCGGGCAGATGGCCCCCATGGAAGCGATTCGCGCGCTCGCGCGGGAGCGCGGTGCGTTTGTGCTGGAGGATGCGGCTCAGGCCATCGGCGCCCAGCGAGCCGACACCGCCGGATGGGTGCACGCCGGGGCCGCGGCCGATGCAGCGGCCTTCAGCTTCTTCCCGTCCAAGAACCTCGGTGCGTTCGGGGACGGCGGCCTGATGACGACCGGCGATGCGGCCTTCGCCGAGCGGCTGAGGAAGCTGCGGGTGCACGGCGGTGAAAGGATGTACCACCACGAGATGGTGGGCACGAACAGCCGGCTAGATGCGCTGCAGGCTGCGGTGCTGCACGCGAAGCTGCCACACCTCGACCGCTGGAACGAGACGAGACGCCAGAACGCGGCGCTCTACGACGAGCGGCTGAGGCACGTGACCGAGATCTGTACGCCCTGGGTAGACCAGGGCAACGAGCACGTATTCAACCAGTACACCGTGCGCGCCCAGCGGCGCGACGAGCTCAAGCGACACCTGGAGGGACAGGGGATCGGCACGGCGATCTACTACCCCCTAGCGCTTCACCTGCAGCCGTGCTTCCGGGAGCTGGGATACCGGGAAGGTGATCTGCCGGTCGCGGAGGCCTTGAGTCGAGACGTCCTGTCCTTGCCCATCTATGCGGAACTGGGCGAGGCGAGGATCGATTGCGTGGCGGCGGCGATCACGGAGTTCTACGGAAGCTAACGGTCAGAGGTCGGTGCGCGGAAACTCACGGGCCGGAACAGGTGTAAGTCATTGATGCTCATGCGAACTCTGCTCTCAGTCGTCATCGCCGTGGGGATGAGCGCGTGCGCATCCGGTCCGCGTCTGGACCGCATGTCCCAGGAGCAGCTCTGGCAGTATGCGCTCAACGCCTTCGAGAACCAGGACTGGGACCGCGCGACCATGGCGTTCGAGCGATTCGGCCTCGCGTATCCCAGCTCCGACCGCGCGGTCGAGGCGCGCATCTGGCTAGCCCGTGCGTACGCGAACGATGGTCAGCATCTTCTGGCCGCGAGCGAGTTCGAGCGGTTCACGCAGCGGTACCCGTCGCATGAGCTGGCGGATGACGCGGCGCTGGGGATCTGCGAATCGTACGTCCAGCTATCGCCGATTCCGCAGCGGGATCAGACCTACACGCAGACCGGGATCACGGCCTGCGACAACGTGGTGCGCTCCTACCCCGCGAGCGAACAGGTGGCTCGCGCGACTCAGCTGCGTGATTCCCTGCGAGCCAAGCTGGCCGAGAAGGATTATCTCAACGGTGAATTCTACCAGCGTCGCCGGCTGGATGACTCCGCAATCATCTATTACGAGTCGGTTCTACAGAGCTACGCCGACACCCCCGTCGCTCCGCGAGCGTTGCTGCGCCTCATCGAGGTGTACACCAGGATCGGCTACCAGGAGGAGGCTGCGGGCGCGCGTGAGCGGCTGCTGCGCGAGTATCCGGACTCACCGGAGGCGCGGGAGGTGAGGAGCGTCAACGGGACTGGGGGGACCCCACCGCAGCCAGCTCCAGGCTCCTAATGATGCGGCTGGGTATCTTTGGTGGAACCTTCGATCCCCCGCACGTGGGACACCTCATCGCGGCGCAGGACATCTACGAAGCCCTCGAGCTGGACCGTTTGCTCTTCATGCCGGCTTCCTTTCCGCCGCATAAGCGAGGCGTGCAGCTGACTCCGGGCGAGATCCGGTTGCGGATGCTGCGAGCGAGCGTCGCGGGCGACAACCGCTTCGAGGTCAGTGACCTGGAGCTCCGCAGACCCGGACCTTCGTACACGGTCGATACGCTGCGCGAGATGCGACGGCACCAGCCGGATGGGCAGCTGTACTTCATCATGGGAGCGGATCAGCTCGTGGGCTTCTCGAGCTGGAGACGGCCGCAGGAGGTGGCCGAGCTGGCTCAGCTGGTGGTCATCGGCCGCGGCGGGCTCGAGCCCTGGGACGTGAAGCCCGCGATCGACGTGGACTATCGCGCCGTGGCCGTCACGCGCGTCGATATCTCCGCTCGCGAAATCCGCCGGCGAGTGCAGGAGGGCCGCTCCATCCGTTACATGGTCACGGAGCCGGTCCTCAGGATCATCGAGGAGGAGAAGCTCTATGTGGGGGCGGGTGAGCGAGTGGGTGGCTGAGGAATCTCTGATCGGGAACGCAGCATGCAGAAGCTTCTGACGAAACTCTTCGGATCACGCCACGAGCGGGCCGCGAAGAAGCTCCAGCCGGTCGTGGATCAAATCAATGCGATCTACGCATCGCTGCGCGAGCTCTCTGATGAGGAGCTGCGCGCGCGCACGGAAGTGTTCCGCGCGCGAGTGAAGGAGCGGGCGGAGCCGCTGGAGCGCCAGATCGAGGAGCTGCGGGAGCGCAAGCGGTTGTCCGAAGACGCACCCGAGCGCGAATTGCTCTCCGTTCAGATGGGGGAGCTGGGGCAGGAGCTGCAACGCGAGGTCGATGCGGTTCTCGACGAGCTGCTTCCCGAGGCCTACGCCGTCGTCAAAGAAGCCTGCCGGCGCTGCGTCGGGAAGGAGATCGTGGTCACGGGCCAGAAGATGGTCTGGGACATGATCCCGTTCGACGTTCAGCTCATCGGTGCCATGGCCTTGCACCAGGGCAACGTGGCCGAGATGGCGACCGGGGAAGGGAAGACGCTCGTCGCGACCATGCCGCTCTATCTGAACGCGCTGGCGGGCCGCGGAGCTCACCTGGTCACCGTGAACTCGTACCTGTCACAGCGCGACTCGGAGTGGATGGGTACGATCTACAAGTTTCTGGGGATGAGCGTCGATTGCATCGATCTCCATGAGCCAGGCTCACCGGAACGGCGGACCGCATATCGCGCCGACATCACGTACGGCACGAACAACGAGTTCGGATTCGACTATCTGCGCGACAACATGGTGCACTCGCTCGAGCAGCGCGTGCAGCGAGGTCATTTCTACGCGATCATCGACGAGGTCGACTCGATCCTGATCGACGAGGCGCGCACACCGCTCATCATCAGCGGTCCCGTCGGACGCGAGACCAGCGGTGTCTTCCGCCAGTACAACTCGCTCGTGGCGAACCTGCACCGCAAGCAGATGCGCGTCGTGAGCGAGCTCGTGGCTGCGGCCGAGCAGGAGCTCGAGAAGGGGAATCAGGACGAAGCGGGGAGCAAGCTGCTGGCGGCGAAGCGCGGCGCGCCCAAGCACAAGCGCCTGCTGAAGTTGTTCGCCGATGATCCGACTCTGCAAAAGCTCGTGCAGCGCGTGGAAGGGGATTACATGCGCGAGCGGCGGCTGCACGAGGTGGACGAGATGCTGCTCTTTGCCATGGACGAGAAGGGGCACAGCGTGCACCTCTCCGACGCGGGACTGGACGAGCTGTCGCCGGGTGATCCCGAGGCGTTCGTGGCGCCGGACCTGTCCGAGCTGGTGGGCACCATCGAGCGCAACGAATCGCTCGGGCTGGAGGAGAAGCGGGCCAGGATCGCTCGGCTCGAGAGCGAGTACGCCGCGAAGAGCGAGAAGGTGCACGTCATCCACCAGCTTCTCAAGGCGTACACGCTCTTCCAGAAGGACGAGCAATACATCATCGGCGAGGACGGCTCGATCGTCATCGTGGACGAGTTCACGGGCCGCCAGATGCCTGGCCGCCGCTGGAGCGATGGGCTGCACCAGGCCGTCGAGGCCAAGGAAGGCGTCGAGGTGCGTGGCGAGACCCAGACGCTCGCGACGATCACGATCCAGAACTACTTCCGCATGTACGACAAGCTGGCCGGCATGACGGGAACGGCCGAGACCGAGGAAGCGGAGTTTCACAAGATCTATGGACTCTCGGTCGTCGTCGTGCCCACTCACCAGCCCGTGATCCGCGATGACCAGGATGATCTGGTCTTCCGTACCAAACGCGAGAAGTACACGGCGATCATGGACGAGATCGAACGCCTGCACGCCATGGAGCTGCCGGTACTCGTGGGGACGACCAACGTGGAGGTCTCCGAGACGTTGTCGAGGATGCTCAAGCGGCGAGGCATCGCCCACAACGTTCTGAACGCGAAGCAGCACCGGCGGGAAGCGGAGATCGTGGCAGGGGCGGGCCAGCCCGGGGCCGTGACGATCGCCACGAACATGGCGGGCCGGGGAACCGACATCAAGCTGGGGCAGGGCGTCACGGAAGCGCGCACCGTGGGCTGGGCCAACCGCCGTGAGTTGGACCTCGAGAAGCTCGCGCCGGTGGATCCGCGACGGTGGGCCGACCTAGCGGAGAAGGACAACGAGTACGTGATCGAGCCGGGTGGTCTGCGCATCGTGGGCTCGGAGCGGCACGAAGCGCGGCGGATCGATCGCCAGCTGCGCGGTCGCTCGGGTCGCCAGGGCGATCCGGGAGCCTCTCAGTTCTTCCTCTGCCTCGAGGACGACCTCATGCGGCTGTTCGGCTCCGAGCGCATTGCCACGGTCATGGAGAAGATGGGGGCGCAGGAGGGCGAGGTGATCACGCATCCGCTGGTCACCAAGTCGATCGAGCGAGCGCAGCGCCGCGTCGAGATGAACAACTTCGAGGCGAGGAAACGGCTGCTCGAGTACGACGATGTGATGAACCAGCAGCGCGAAGTGATCTATGACCTGCGCCTGTTTGCGCTCGAGGGCGGCCAGGACCTGAGGGGCGAGGTCTGGGACATGATCGAGCAGGCCGTTCGTCCCCTGGTCTACGAGTACACCCAGGACGAGGACAACCCGGAGGAGTGGGACGTGGCGGGACTCAGGCGACGACTCCTGCTCGACTACTTCATCGTGATCGATGAGCTGCCCGCATCGGCAGAGGACGAGTCCGCGCTCACGGACCGGGAAGCGGTGGCCGAGCTGGTCGTGACACACGCCCGTGAAGCTTACCACCGGAAGCTGGAGTCGTTCGGCGAGGCGACCGAGCGACTTCTCTCCTACGTGCTGCTCTCCGTGATTGACGAGAAATGGAAGGATCACCTCTACGATCTCGATCACCTGAAGGCCTCGATCCAATTCCGCGGCTGGGGCCAGAAGGACCCGCTGATCGAATACAAGAAAGAGGCCTACGACATGTTCGTGGACCTCATGGCCGACATCCGCAAGACGTTGGCGTCGCTGGTGTACCGCGCCCAGATCGCGGTGGAGCCGCCCCGGAGGGCGGTGCCGCCACGGCGCCTCATGTACACCGGGCCGAGCGACGTGCCGGTGGAGCAGTACGCCCGCGAGGTGCGTGAGCCGGTGGAGCGCGAGCCCGTCGGGGCCGGTGCGGGCGCACGCATCGGCGAGCTGGGAGTGGCGGCGGAGGCCCGGGCAGACGCCGGCGCCGCGGCAGCGTTTGCGCGCGTGCCCAGGGGTCCGGACCCCCGCCAGCTGGTGACGAACCGCGGCGAGGAGCGGAAGCAGCAGCCGGTGACCGTGGCGGATAAAGTCGGCCGCAACGATCCGTGCCCGTGCGGGAGCGGGAAGAAATACAAGAAATGTCACGGGGTGGGGGTGTGAGGTAGGGTGGTGGCCGGCGAGGGTGTCTCCTCTCGGCCTCGGCTCTCGCGCCCCCGGCCGGCCCGTCCCCACCCCGAGCGGCGCTCGCGATAGGCCTCGAGGAGACACCCTCGCCGGCCACCACCCTACCTCACTAGGGGAGGGGGGCGCTAGGGCGGCCGCATCGCCTTTGACCACCACCACCGCAGCCTCTGCCGCCCATCCCGACGGGTGGCGTCGGCCGTTGTGCTCTACTGGAGACCCGACGCATCCTCGGTTTCAACTGCAGCCCCTTCATATCCACACCCCGCTTGTCGATCTCAGCCCTTCGTAGCATGGCCCCGCCCACATGCCCGCATCATCTACGCGCATGGTCGGAGAGTCGAGTGTCCCGAAGGCACGCCAGACGCGGTACCGTATCCGGGAGTGGCCGCGGGAGGAGCGGCCGCGCGAGCGCATGGCGGCGCTCGGCGCGGGAGCCCTGGCTACACGCGAGCTGCTGGCCATCGTGATCGGCAGCGGCGGCAACGGACGCACGGCCGTCGACATCGCGAACGACGTGATGGGACGGGCCAATGGCTCGCTGCGGCGGCTGGCCACACTGCCCCCGGCGGTGCTCCTGGGCGTCCGCGGCGTGGGGGAGGCGACGGCGGTGAAGATCGCGGCCGCGCTCGAGCTGGGCCGACGCGCGAGCGCGGAGCCGGCTCTGAGCCTCGAGCACGTGGCCAGCCCGCGCGACATCTTCGATCGCTTTGGCCCCCAGATGCGTGACCTGCGCCACGAAGAGTTTCACGTGCTGCTGCTCAACGTGCAGCACCGGATCCTGCGGGACGTGCTGGTCACGCGAGGAATCCTGGACGCGTCGGTCATCCATCCGCGGGAAGTGTTCCGCCCCGCAATCCTGGAGAACGCGGCGGGCGTCATCCTCGTGCACAACCACCCGTCGGGCGACCCGGACCCTTCGCCCGAGGACCGCAGAGTGACCGCTCAGCTCGCGGAGGCTGGGTCCGCGATCGGGATCGATGTGCTCGACCACATCGTGATCGGCGATGCGGCCTTCGTGTCGTTCGTGGAGGCAGGACTGCTGTAAACCGCACCTCCCTCTTCGGACATCTCAGCACCCTGTCGACATCCCAGCGGCCCACCCGTTGGGGGCTGGGAGGCGGCGGAGAAGCCCCCTACTCATTAGATTGCGAGTGTATGGAAGCCGCTATTGTGCAGACACGGCAGAACCTTGCGGCCCTGCCGCCGCGTCTGGCCACTGCGCTCGATCCGTACGCGCAGCGGCTGGACCTCGAGGTCATCCGCCGGGCGTACGAGTTCAGCGCCGAGGCGCACGCGGGCCAGAAGCGGCTTTCCGGTGAGCGCTATGTCTATCACTGCGTTGAGGTTGCAGCCATCCTCGCGGAGCTGCACCTCGACACGGCTTCCATCGCGGCCGGCCTGATCCACGATGTCGTCGAGGACACGCCGACGACGCTCGCAGAGGTTCGGGAGGCGTTTGGCGATGTCATCGCCGCGATCGTGGACGGAGTGACCAAGATCGGCCGCGTCGAGTTCCGCTCGCACACGGAGCAGCAGGTGGAGAACTACCGCAAGCTGCTTCTGTCGATGGCCCAGGACGCGCGCGTCATTCTGATCAAGCTGGCGGATCGGCTGCACAACATGCGCACGCTCGATCCGCTCCCGCGCGATAGGCAGGAGCGGATCGCCCTCGAGACGCGCGAGATCTACGCGCCGCTGGCCCACCGTCTCGGTATGGCCGCCGTCCGCTGGGAGTTGGAGGACCTGGCCTTCAAGTTCCTCGAGGTGCAGGCGTACCGCAGCCTGGCGCGGAAGATTCGCCAGACGCGCACGGAGCGCGAGCAGCAGATCATCGAGCTGATCGATCCTCTGCAGGAAGAGCTGCGGGCGGCAGGCATCCCGTGTCAGGTCTACGGCCGGCCGAAGCATCTGTGGTCGATTTACCGCAAGATGCAGAAGCGCGACCGCCCCTTCGAGGAGATCTACGACTTGATGGCGATCCGGGTGCTGACCGATTCCGTGCAGAACTGCTACGCCGCGCTGGGCATCATCCATAACAACTGGACGCCGTTGCAGGAGCGCTTCCACGACTACATCGCCACGCCGAAGTCGAACATGTACCGTTCGCTGCACACCACGATCTTCGGTCCGGGCGGCCGGCTCTACGAGATCCAGATCCGCACGGAGGAGATGCATCGCACGGCCGAGCATGGAATCGCGGCGCACTGGCGTTACAAGGAGGAGCGCACCCCGGCCGGAGACGACAACCAGGTTGACGAGGCGCTGTCGTGGTTTCGCCACGTGCTCGAGTGGCAGCAGGACACGCGTGAGCCGGAAGAGTTTCTGGAGTTTCTCAAGGTCGACCTCTTCCAGGACGAGATCTTCGTGTTCACGCCCAAGGGCGACGTCAAGCAGCTGCCCCGCGGCGCGACGCCCATTGATTTCGCCTTTGCGGTCCACACCGAGGTGGGGTTGCACTGCGCGGGCGCGAAAGTGAACGGCCGGATCGCGCCTCTCTCGCGTGAGCTGCGCAACGGAGACACAGTCGAGATCCTGACCCATCCCCGCCAGCGCCCGAGTCGCGACTGGCTGGCCTTCGTGAAGACGGTCCGCGCGCGCCAGAAGATCCGGCAGTGGACCCGGCAGGAGGAGCTGGTTTCGAGCGTGGAGCTGGGCAAAGAGCTTCTCGAGCGTGAGCTCGGCCGGTTGCGGCGCGAGCTGCCGGCCGCGGACCAGCTCGAGCGTGCCGCCCAGCGGCTGGGACACCCGGCCTTCGAGCAGGTGTATGCGGCCTTGGGCCGGGGCGATATCGGTCCCGCCGCCGTGCTGAGAGAGCTGTTCCCGGAGGACGGCGAGGTGACGGAGGCGCGGCCGCCGACGGCGCTCGAACGGATCGCGGAAAAGATTCGCCGCACCGGCCGGGGTGTGCGTGTCCAGGGGCTCGAGAACCTGATGGTCCGTTACTCCCAGTGCTGCCAGCCGGTGCCGGGCGACAAGGTCATCGGCTACATCACGAGCGGACGAGGCGTGTCGATTCACCGGGCGGACTGCCCCAACGTGCTGACGTTGGCCGATCACCCGGACCGACGCGTCGAGATCCAGTGGGCAGCCGTGTCGGAGGATCGGTTCTTCGTGCGCCTCTCGCTTGAGGGTACGGACCGCCGCGGGCTCTTGTCCGACATCGCTCAGGCCATCACGGACACCGGCACCGACATCCAGCATGCGGACATCCACGC
>JACQVC010000370.1 GCA_016209995.1 Gemmatimonadota bacterium | reverse complement strand
TACGCCGCAGCGAGCGCGGCATCACGCTCTGATGGGTACGCGACCGATGGGCAAGATCCGGGTGGGAGTGTTCGGCGTCGGCAGCCTGGGTTTTCACCACACCCGTCATCTCCGCGACCTGGATGGGTTCGAGCTGGCGGGGATCTACGACATTCGCTCGGAGCGAGCCGCTGAGGTCGCGGCCCAGCTCGAGGTCAAGGCTGCACTCTCGCGCGATGCTCTATTGGACGGTATCGACGCCGCGATCATCGCAGTGCCCACGGCTGCGCACCATGAGGTCGCTACCACTGTCCTGGAGCGCGGGATTCACGCCTTTATCGAGAAGCCGATCGCCGGGTCATTGGCCGAGGCCGACGAGATCCTGGCCCAGGCGCAGAAGACGGGCGCCCTGGTACAGATCGGGCACGTGGAACGCTTCAATCCTGCGGTGCTGGCCGCGGAGCCGCACCTCGGTGACCCGCTTTTCATCGAGTCGGACCGGCTCGCACCGTTCGGCCCGCGGGGAACTGATGTGGCCGTGGTTCTGGACCTCATGATCCACGACGTGGATCTGGTGTTGAGCCTGGTGCGCCGGCCCGTCTGCGAGATCGCGGCCGTGGGCGTAGGGATCCTCACGCACAGTGTGGACATCGCGAACGCGCGCATCGTGTTCGAGGGCGGGATCATCGCGAACCTCACGGCGAGCCGCGTATCCCTGGAGCGCACCCGCAAGCTGCGGATTTTCCAGCGGTCGGGGTACCTCAGCTTGAATCTGGCGGACGGAAACGGAGAGTTCCTCCGCCTGAAAGATCGCGCTGCGCTGGCGGCCTCCGGTCGCCCAGCCCTGGGGCTCGAAGACATCGTGGAGCGCATACCGCTGCGCGGTCAGGGCTCAGAGCCACTGCGCGGCGAGCTGGAGAACTTTCGGGACGCGATCTTGGGACGCAGCGTCCCGGCAGTGAGCGGCGATGACGGACGGGCCGCGCTCGCGGTAGCGCTGGCCATCGTCGAGCGCATCGACGGTCACGCCCTGGAGACCATCCCTATCGCCTGACCACAAGCATGTCTCTGATCCGAGTTCGGCGAGAGCGTAAGAAGGCGGTCGGTCTGGACTTCGTGCGCGCCAAGTCCACGTGGAAACTTCTCTTCCTGCTCGCCGCGGTCATCGCCGTCATCTGGTTGCTGGGCACGGTGCAGTGACGGCCCAACCCGGGCCGCCGTCGATCCTGATGCTCGCGGGAGAGGCATCGGGGGACCTGCATGGCGCGGGCCTGGCCCGAGCGCTACGGAACCGGTGGCCGAACGCGCAGCTGCTGGGGACCGGTGGGCCGCGTATGGCGGCCGCAGGCGTCGAGATACTGACGGACTTCAGGCGCCTGGCTGTAATGGGGTTCGTCGAGGTGCTCGGCAGTCTCCCGTTCCTCTGGTCCCTCGAGCGCCGGCTGATCCGACTGCTGCGTGAACACCGCATCGATCTCGTCCTGCCGATCGACTACCCCGGCCTCAACCTGCGTATCGCGAGGGCGGCCCGGCGGGCGGGCATCCCCGTGCTCTACTACATAGCCCCGCAGGTGTGGGCCTGGCACCGATCGCGCGTCAGGCGCCTGGCGAGGGACACGCATCGCGTGGCCGTCGTGCTCCCGTTCGAGGTCGAGTTCTTGCGGCGTGAGGGGGTGAACGCCGTGTTCGTGGGGCATCCGCTCCTGGACCGCACCGACGAGCCCCCGTCTCGTGACGTGTTTGCCGGTCGCCACGGTCTGGATGCGGAGCGCCCGATCCTGGCTCTCTTCCCCGGCTCGCGTCTTCAGGAGGTCGACCGTCACCTGGACATCTTCCTGATGGCGGGAAGACAGGTAGCCCGCGCGGTTCCCGGGCTGCAACTGGCGGTAGCGCGCGCTCCCGCGGTGCCGGAAGCGGCGTATCGAGTGAGGGCCGACGACAGTGTACTCGTCGAGGACAGTCGCGCACTCCTCCGCCATGCTCGCGCCGCCATCGTGAAGTCCGGAACCACGACGCTGGAGGCCGCACTCGAGGGTACGCCGTTCGTGACGGCCTACCGCACGCATCCGCTCACCTACCTGTTGGCCCGCCGTCTCGTCGCCGTGCCGCACATCGCCCTGGCCAACCTGGTGGCGGGCGAGCGTGTCGTGCCGGAGCTGGTACAGCGCCAGGTCCGGCCCGACACGTTGGCCCGGCACGTTCTACCCCTCCTGGATGAGGGCGCGGAACGAGCCCGGGTGCGGGAAGGCCTGGCGCGGATCCGCGACGCGCTGGGCACCTACGGCGCGGCGGAGCGCGTAGCTACTCTGGCGGCGGAACTGTTGCGGCGCTGATGACAACCGAGGCAAAAGCGAGATACACATGGGCGGGGCGCGTGGGGAAGTGGCTGCTCGATCTGCTGTTTGCGACCGTCCGGCTGGATTGCAAGGGGGAGGAAGCGTACCTCCGGTTCCGTCGCCAGGGCGGAAACGTGATCTTTGCCCTCTGGCACGGGCGGCTCTTGCCCCTCACCTACCATCACCGTCATGAGGGAGTCGTGGCGCTGGTCAGTGAGCACGCCGACGGCGAGTACATCACGCGCATCATCGAGAATCTGGGGTACGATACGGTTCGAGGGTCCAGTACACGCGGCGCGGTGCCGGGGCTCAGGGGCCTGGTCAGGGCGGCCAGGGCAGGGCACGACCTGGCCATCACACCCGACGGCCCGCAAGGTCCGCGTGGCAAGGTCAAGACCGGGGCCCTCGTCGTCGCACAGATAAGCGGACGACCCATTATTCCCGTCTCCGCAGGTTGCACTCGCGCGTGGTGGCCCGGAAGCTGGGACCGCTTCCTCGTGCCCAAACCATTCTCTCACCTGAGCATCTTGTACGGTGAGCCCATCTTCGTGGCCAGGGACGCGACGGACGCGGAGGTCGAACGCGCCGCTCTACGACTCCAGGAAGAGCTGGACCGCATTACGAGCTTTGTGGACGAGGCGGCGGGCAGTGTTCGGTGAGGAATGGGTGCAGCGCTGGTGGGCGGGCGATGCCGGGCTCACCGGTGGGCTCGCGAGCATGGCGCTTCTTCCGGCTGAGCTGGCCTTTCGGCTGGCTGTGCACGTTCGCGACCTGGCCTATGCCCGCAGCTGGTTGGCTGCCGTACGAGCACCCATCCCGGTCCTTTCAGTCGGGAATCTGTCCCTGGGAGGCACGGGGAAGACCCCGGTCAGCGCCTGGCTCGCCCGCAAGCTCCGAGACCGCGGTGTGCGCGTCGCCCTCGCGGTCGGAGGCTACGCACGCGACGAGATCCTGCTGCATCAGCGTTGGAATCCAGACGTGCGGGTTCACGTCGCGCGCCGCCGTGCTGACGGCGTGGCCGCCGCCGCTCGCGACGGGGCCGAGCTGGCCATTCTCGACGACGGCTTCCAGCATCGCCGGCTGTGGCGGGACGCGGACGTCGTGCTGATCGCAGCGGAAGCGCCACCCGGTTCGCGGCTCCTGCCGCGCGGGCCTCTGCGCGAGCCGTCCGCGGCCCTGCGTCGCGCAGACCTTCTTGTCGTGACCCGACGAGCCGTGGACGTCAGCCAGGCTGAGGCGGTGGCCACGCGCCTGCGAGCGATCGCTCCCGATGTGCCCGTCACACTCGTGGCGCTGCGGCCGAGCGGCTGGCGGCTCCTGGATGGCTCGCCCGCCTCTGGGCCATCCGGAGATGTGATGACCCTCGCCGCCGTGGCCCGTCCGGATCTCGTTGCCGCCGCCGTCGAGCGCAGCATCGGCCGCCGCGTCGAGCTGCTGCGGTTCCCCGATCATCACAAGTACACGCTGGCGGATGCCGCTGCGATACGCCGGCGCGCCGGCAGCAGAACGATCGTCACCACCGAGAAGGATGCGGTGAAGCTCGCGCCCTTCGCCGACGTTCTGGGCGACACCCGGGTTCTCGCCCTCGAGGTTGCTCCCGAGCGAGGCGGTGAACACCTCGAGTCCTGGCTCGAAATGCTCTTCTCACTCGCGCGGGAGCGGACCAGGCCGGTGTCCGACCCTACGCGCACGTGATCGTACTGGTGGTGGCCGTCGGGTCCGTGCGGGGCTTGCACGAAGCGGCCGCTCGGGAGTACGTCGTCCGAGCGGCTCGCTACTGGAAGCTCGAGCTGCTCGAAGTGGAAGCCGGCGCACACCAGGGGTCCGCGTCCGCGTCGCCCGAACAAGTTCGCGACGCCGAAGGGAAGCGAATCCTGGCGCGCGTTCCCAGCGACCTCGAGCTCGTGGCGTTAACCCGGCGTGGAACCTCCTGGACGTCGCGAGAATTCGCCTCGTATCTCGGGCAGTTCGCCCTGCGGAGCCGCCGCGGTGTGGCCATCGCGGTCGGAGGAGCCTTTGGACTCTCACAAGACGTGCTGACTCGAGCGTCGCAGCGGCTAGCGCTCTCCGCGTTGACACTTCCGCACGAGATGGCCAGGATCGTAGTCCTCGAACAACTCTACCGCGCGGGTACGATTCTTCGCGGTGAGCCGTATCATAAGGAGAGCCAGTGAATCTTGACATCCTCGTTCAACCCATCGACGGCTCTCGGCTTGTCCAGGATTACCTCAAGCTCGACGCGGTCATCACCAACTTCTTCGCCGCCTCGCCGTGGGATCTGAACGCCTACCGGCGCAAGCTGGCGGCAACGAACGCACGTTTCGACCGGCCCACTCGGGAAAGGATCGCTGCCTCTTTGCGAGTCAGCTCGCCACGCGCGCGGGAACGCCTGCACGAGTTCGTGGAGAGAAACGGCGCCTTCGTGACGACAGGCCAGCAGCCTGGCCTGTTCTCCGGACCCCTCTACACGATTCACAAAGCGCTCAGCGTCGTGAGGCTGGCGCAGGCCCTGGAGGCCTGTCTCGACCGGCCTATCCTTCCTCTCTTCTGGGTCGCCTCCGAGGATCACGATTGGGTGGAAGTGAACCAGGCAACGATCCCTGATGTGAACAACGACTTGCGCGTCATCTCCGTGGAAAGCACGGAGACCCGCCCGCTTCCGATTCACGATCGCGTTCTCGGCCCGGAGCTCGAAGCCGCCGTCGAGCAGCTGATTCAATTGCTTCCCAGCACTGACTTTAGCCAACGTCACTTCAGCCTGCTCAGGAAGGCATACCGCGCTGGACGCACGCTGGCCGACGGATTTCACGACGTGTTTGCGGACCTTTTCGCTCCCTTCGACTTCTCGGTGGTCGATGCAGCGGACTCCCTGGTCAAAGAGGATGGGGCCGCGGTGATTCGGCGGGAGGCTCTGTCTGATCACAGTCTTCTGGTACAGCAGCAGACTGCTCGACTGGTCGAGGCCGGATACCACGTCCAGGTCTCGCTCCAGGAGGAGGGGCTCAACCTGTTCGTCAACGGTCTCGAGGGGCGTCAGCGGCTCTTTCGTGAAGGGGATGGGTATCGCTTACGCGGTTCCGAGCGGATCCTCACGCGAGCGGATCTGGAACGCCTCCTGCGCACCGATGTCGCGCGGTTCAGCCCCAACGCACTACTTCGTCCGGTTGTCGAGAGCGCTGTTTTGCCCGTCCTGGCGTACGTTGCCGGACCGGGGGAGCTGGCCTATTTCGCGCAGACCAAGACGTTGTTCGAGGCTCATGGAATGGAGATGCCCCTGGTATTTCCGCGCTTCTCAGCCACGCTGATCGAGCGTAAGAACCAGAAAGTCCTGGACAAGCTCGACCTCGAGCTGCCGGACCTTGCCCGCCCGCCGCATGAGTTAGCCAGCGAGATCGCACGCAGAGAGATGCCGGCGGAGGTGGACGACGTGCTGGCCGCACTGCGGCGCGACATCGAGGCGGGAGCCCGCCAACTGACCGAAGCCACGGGGCGCATTGACCCTACCCTCGAGGGACCGGTAACGCGCGCCCGCAACGAGTCCCTGGCCGCGTTCGCTGATGCGCAGCGCCGAATCCTCCAGGCAGT
This sequence comes from Gemmatimonadota bacterium, assembly GCA_016209995.1. Classification (GTDB taxonomy): domain Bacteria; phylum Gemmatimonadota; class Gemmatimonadetes; order Longimicrobiales; family Gaopeijiaceae; genus JACQVC01. The sequence continues at coordinate 8,761 of JACQVC010000370.1, read as the reverse complement.
AAAGCGCCGCGACGACGTCGCCATCTCTCAAGCCACCAAGGCCCGCGCCCACCTGTTTCCTGAAGGCACTCCACAGGAGCGCGTGCTCAACGTTTTCTACTATCTCGTCCGCTACGGGGATGAGCTGCTGCAGGCCATCGCGCAGCGATTTCAGGTCGAGTTCCGGCCGTAGCAGGTCTTTGCGATACTGCGCTGGTTGCTCGGCGCTGCGACTGAAGTAACTTGATGGGACATGTGGCAGCTCATTCTGATCCTGGCACTCCTGATCCCGATTTTGGCCATCGTGCTGGACTCGCACGTAGGCCGCGCGCTGGCGGCGCGGCTCGAGCGAGGTCGTGCGGAGGGCGGAGAATCGGCGAGCCTCCTGGCCGAGCGAGTGGCCACGCTCGAAGGCGAGGTGGAGCGATTGACGGGCGAGCTCCAGCGACTCGACGAAGAGAGTCGATTCCTGCACAAACTCCTCGAAGGACGGGGCCCGCAGGAGCACGAGGCCCTTCCTCCTGGTGGCCGCAACCCCTAGGGCCGGGCTTCTCCGCAGCGTGACCCAAGCCCGCGGCCCCGCTTCGGTGGCCGCGGGCATTCTGCTGTCCCGGATCGCCGGTCTGATCCGGGAGCGCGTGTTCGCCCAGTACTTCGGGAATTCCCTCTTCGCCGACGCATTCCGCGGCGCCCTGCGGATGCCGAACGTGCTCCAGAACCTCCTGGGCGAGGGGACGCTGAGCGCGACCTTTATTCCCGTCTACTCCGAGATGTTGGAACAGGGACGGGAACGAGAAGCGGGGCGTTTCGCGGGGGCCGCGTTCGGGTTGTTGCTGCTGGTCGCCATAGGGCTCACTCTCGTCGGTGTGGCCCTGGCTCCGCTGCTCGTATCCGTCTTCCTACCCGGCTTCACAGACGAGCGTCGGGTCGTGACCGTCACCATGGTTCGAATCCTCTTCCCGATGACGGGCGTTCTGGTGCTTTCGGCATGGGCCCTCGGGGTACTCAACAGTCATCGCCGATTCTTCGTGTCGTACGTGGCGCCGGTCCTGTGGAACGCCGCCATGATCGGTACGCTCGTAGCGCTGGGGATCCGGCTGACCGGGGCGAGGCTGGCCGTGGCGCTGGCGTGGGGCGCCCTGGCGGGCGGTTTCCTGCAGTTCGGTTTCCAGCTTCCGTGGGTCTTCCGGCATCTCCGCGCATTCCGGCCGTCCCTCTCCCTGGCGGTGCCAGGCGTATCCGAGGCGCTACGCAACTTCGTGCCCGTCCTGGCGGCCCGCGGAGTCGTGCAGATCAGCGGATGGCTCGACTTCCTGCTGGCGAGTCTGCTGTCCGTTGGTGCGGTTTCCGCGCTGGGCTACGCGCAGGTGCTGTACATGCTGCCCGTCAGTCTATTCGCCATGTCGGTGGCCGCCGCCGAGCTGCCCGAGCTTTCGCGCATGCGGGCGCAGGCGATGCCCGCACTGGCGGCCAGGGTTGCAGGCGGACTGGAAAGAATCGGCTTCTTTGTCATGCCGGCGGTTTTCGCCTACCTGTTCCTGGGCGATGTCATCGTGGCCGCGCTTTACCAGACGGGCGACTTCGGGCCCGCCGACACGGTGGTCGTCTACCTCGTCCTCGCCGGATACGCGCTCGGGCTACTGGCCACGACTTCCGCGCGGCTGCTATCCTCCGCGTACTATGCACTCCGCGACACACGGACACCGGCGCGCTTCGCAGCCCTACGTGTCGGTATGGCCGCGCTCCTCGGACTCGCCCTCATGCTTCCGTTCGATCGCCTGAAGGTCGGTGAGCTGGGCCTGGGCGCAGCCGGATTGAGCCTGGCCACCGGTCTCGCGGCCTGGCTCGAGCTGGTCCTGCTTTCCCGTTCCTTAGGCCGCACCCTGGGCCCCCACGGGCCCCGCCGGCACACGCTGCGCGGCTATTTCCTCGCCAGCGCCGCAGCCACAGGAGCCGCACTGGCGGCGGGCTACGTCCTCCCGGACGTGCATCCCGTGGCCGAGGCCGCAGGAACGCTGATCCCCTTCGGGGTAGTATATGTCGCTGTCACCTATGTGGTTGGGAGACGCGACGAAACGGGGGATCAGAGATCGGAGATCTCTGATCTCTGACATTTCCATGCCCATCGAACTCAAGTCCTTACCCACGCGTCCCGGCGTCTACCTCTTCAAGGACGCCACGGGTGAGGTCATCTATGTGGGCAAGGCCAAGTCTCTGCGTGCTCGGGTACGGAGCTACTTTCACGGTGGTAGTGACGGGTCGGCGAAGACGCTCGAGCTAGTCGAGCGCACGGCGTCCCTGGATCACATCGTCGTGGGGTCCGAGGCCGAGGCGTTGATTCTGGAGGCTAATCTCATCAAGGCGCACCGTCCGCGGTTCAACATCCAGCTTCGCGACGACAAGCGATATCCGTACATCAAGGTGACGCTGGCCGAGCCGTTCCCACGTGTGTACGTGACGCGTCGCGTCGTGGACGATGGGTCTCGTTATTTCGGCCCGTACACTCGGGTCGGCGCGATGCGGCAGGCCCTCCAGGTAATCAAACGACTCTACACCGTGCGATCCTGCACGTACGACCTGCCGCGCGAGGCACCGGAGCGGCCCTGCCTGGACTACCACATCGGCCGCTGCCGCGCGCCGTGCGTGGGGCTCCATTCGCTCGCCGAGTATCGAGAGATGATCGACGAAATCATCCGCGTGCTAGGCGGCGAGGTGGAGGTGGTCCAGTCGCGGGTGCGGGGGCAGATGCAGCACGCCGCCGAGTCACTCGACTTCGAACGAGCCGCCCATCTCCGAGACGTCCTCAACGGCCTCAAGACGCTTGCCCAATTGCAGCGCGTCCAACGCGTCGGCGGCGGCGACCTCGACGTCGTCGGCCTCGCGCGCGATCGAGCCCTGGCCTGTGGCGTGATCCTGCGGGTCCGCAGAGGTGTGTTGCTGGGAATGGAGACGCAGCGATTCCGCAAGATCGCGGAAGAGGAGGATGCCGCACTCCTGTCCGCGCTGGCCGGTCGCTTCTACCTCGGACACGGCCAGCACGGCAACACAGACCTTCCTCGTGAGGTCCTGGTTCCCGCCACGTTCGAGGACCGTTCTCTTCTCGAGCGGGTCCTCTCCCGCTCCGCGGCCCGGACCGTAAGGATTCGCGTGCCGCAGCGCGGAGAGAAGCGGCAGCTCATCGACCTGGCCAACGAGAACGCCCGTCATCGACTCGAGGAACAGGTGGTCGCCGCTTGGGGCGGAGCGGACAGGAGCGATCCCGATGCGGCCCTCTACGAGTTGCAGGAGCGGCTAGCCCTGAAGGTGGTGCCACGTCTCATCGTCTGCTTCGATGTCTCGCATACGCAAGGAACGGAGACCGTGGCGAGCGCCGTAACGTTCGAGAACGGAGAGCCGAAGAGGGCGGAGTACCGCCACATGCGCATTCAGGGCGACTGGGGCAACGACGATTTCCGCTCGATGGCCGAGGCCGTTTCCCGCTACTTCCGCCGCCGGCTCGAGGAACACAAGCCGATCCCCGACCTCACCGTCATCGACGGGGGAAAAGGGCAGATCGGCGCGGCGCGACGGGCGCTCCAGGACCTGCAGATCCGCGACGTGAACATGATCGCCCTGGCCAAGCGGGAAGAGGAGATCTACCTGTCCGACTCCGGTGCGCCGCTGCGGTGGGGTCCGAGCAGCCGGGCGCTGCACCTGCTGCAGCGAATCCGTAACGAAGCTCACCGCTTCGCGATCACGTACAACCGCAAGCTGCGGCGGCGACGCACGATTCGCTCCGAGTTGGGCGAGATTCCGGGAATCGGTCCCCAACGCCAGCGCGCGCTGCTCCAGCGCTTCGGATCCGTGCGCGGAATACGCGAGGCCCAACCGGACGAGGTCGCTCAGGTGCCCGGATTCAGCACGGTCCTCGCCAACCGTGTTTTGGAGTACCTGGGGCGCTGAGTGGTCGAGTTCACAAGTACGGCCTCGCAACGAGGAGCATAATCCATCTCTTCCGCCGTGACGCAGGTGAGGACGCGTTTCGCACCGAGCCCGACAGGCACGCTGCACGTGGGCAACGTCAGGATCGCCATCTTCAACTGGCTGTTCACTCGTCGCCACGGCGGTCGCGTGATCCTGCGCATCGAGGACACCGATCCGCAACGCAACGTGCCCGGCGCCGAGGTCAAGCTCCGGGAAGACCTCAGGTGGCTCGGGCTGGACTGGGACGAGGGGCCGGACAGCGGCGGTCCCTGCGGCCCCTACCGCCAGAGTGAGCGAACTCACCTGTATCGCCTGCACGCGGAGCAGCTCGTCCAGTCGGGAAAGGCCTACCGCTGCTACTGCGCACCCCACGAGATCGGGGACGACGGGGCGGAGACCGGTGAGCCCACCCGCTATTCCGGGCGCTGCCGGGATCTTACCGGTGCCGAGCGCGCACGCTTCGAGAGCCAGGGTCGTGTCCCATCCATCCGGTTTCGTGTGCCGCGGGACGTCGACGGCGTAGCCCCGGACCGGAAGAGCGAAGCAAAAACGTCGGAGGCGCAACCTTGCGTCGAGATAGCGGACGAGATCAAGGGTGAGGTCTCGTTCCCACTCGACGAGTTCGACGACTTCGTCCTGCTGCGGAGCGACGGGCGCCCCGTCTACAACTTCGCGGTCGTGGTAGATGATGTGCTGATGCGCATCACTCATGTCATCCGCGGGGTCGGCCATCTGTCGAACACGCCGAAGCAGGCTCTGCTCTTCGACGCTCTCGGCGTCCCGCGTCCTCGGTTCGCTCACCTACCCATGGTGCTGGGCGCCGATCGAGCCAAGCTCTCGAAGCGCGCAGGCGCGTGGGGCGTGGCCGAGCTGCGGGCCGCCGGCTACCACCCGGACGCCGTGGTCAACTACCTGTCGCTCCTCGGCTGGTCATCAGCTTCAGGCGATGAGTTTCTCACGCGTGAGCGCCTGATCGCCGAGGCGGGCTTCGCGCGCGTGGGCACCAGCGACACCGTATTCGATCTCGACAAGCTGCGCTGGCTCTCGTCCCGGCACATCGACGCCATGCCGCTCGAGGACCTCGTGCACGCGCTCGATCCGTGGATCGACGCGAAGCGCTTCCCACTGCGCAACGAGGCACGACCAACCGCCGTGGCTGCCGTGCGCTCCCGCCTTCACACCTTCGCCGAGATCCATGACGCGCTGAAGCTGTTCTTTCCCGACCCCTCCGAGCGGATTCAAGGCGTGCGCGCCGGGTTGACCGGCAACGTCGCAGCGCTGCGGGTATTGGAGGGCGTCGCGCGACGATTGGACAAACTCCCGTCGTGGCTGGAGCCTGAGCTCGCCCAGGCCATCCGCGAGGCCGGCCGAGAGCTCGACGCCAAGGGGGCACAGCTCTATCACCCGATCCGGCAGGCCCTCACGGGCAGCGAGAGCGGACCGGAGCTGGTGAAGATGCTGGTCGCAGTCGGACGGGAGGAGACACTGCGCCGTATCCGGGACGCGATCGCAGTAGCGACCCAGCAAGGGTAGTCCCGCAGCACCGAGGCTTCCGGTCGTGGGGCGGCCAAATGGCTCCACTACCAGGCTGCCCATGGGTTTGACGATATCTGCGGCCTTATATAAATTTTTCCGTTATGCCAGCGTCGAGAATCCCGTGCGTGCGCTGATCTTCGACCCTTTCGCAGGTATCAGCGGTGACATGACGCTCGGGGCTCTGCTCGACCTGGGCCTCGGCGCCGACTGGCTCATGAAGCTCGTGTCCGGAATGGCGCTCGAGGGGGTCGAGGTGCGCGTCGAGCGAGTGAAGCGTGCGGGTATCGCAGCCCCTCACGTCGTGGTCACGACGCCGGAGCGCGAGCCGCAGCGAACGCTCGAGCAGGTGCTCGCGATCATAACGGACCTTCCGGTGACGGCCGGTGCACGCGAGCGGGCTGCGACGGCTTTTCGCGCGCTCGCGGACGCGGAAGCGCGAGTGCACGGTAGGGACGGCGGGCACGTGCATTTTCACGAGGTCGGGGCCCTGGACGCGATCGTCGACATCGTCGGGACCATGGCGGCCGTCGAGGCGCTCGGAGTCGTCCGCTGCTTCACCCGACCCGTGGCTGTGGGCAAGGGGGAAGTCGAGATGGCTCATGGGCGATTTCCGTCGCCGGCTCCCGCGACTGTGGAGTTGCTCGAGGGCATGACCTTGCGAGAGATCGACGTCAGCGCGGAGTGCACGACCCCCACGGGGGCTGCCATCCTGCGTGTGCTAACCGGGGGCGCGCGCCCACCGACCGAGGTGACGCTGCGGCGGACGGGGTATGGGGCGGGGACGCGGAACCCGGCGGATCGGCCGAATGTGTTGCGGGTATTGGACGTAGAGCTGTATCAGGACGGAGGGGAAGAGCAGGTTTATCTGGTCCAGGCGGATCTGGACGATCACGAACCGGAGTACCTGCCCGTCGCCCGGCAGGCGCTGACCAGCGCCGGCGCCCTCGATGTCGTTACGCTACCTGTGGACATGAAGAAGGGCCGGTTGGGTGTGCGGATCGAGGCGCTCGTGCCCGAGCGAGCTATCGAGGCGGTCGTTCGCGAGATTTTTCTAGGAACCGCGACGATTGGCCTGCGGTACTGGCCCGTGCAGCGCCGGCGGCTGGAGCGGGACGTAACGGAAATCGTATGGGAAGGACAGCGCATCCGCGTGAAGCGGACATGGCTACCGGATGGACGTGTACGCTGTAAGCCGGAATTCGATGACGTCCTTGCCGTCGCCAAGACGTTGGGAGTCAGACCCATGGATATACTCCCCAGGATCGAGGCCGATCTGGCGGCCCGCTTCGGGGACTTCGCCGCAGTCCCAAGTTGGTCGAGCTGATCGAACGCGATCCATGCTCATTCGAGGAGGAAAGTCATGAACGGTCGCCTTGGAGTCGCACTTTCACTATCACTCGTGTTGGCTGCGGGAGCCTGCGCCTCCGCCACGACTGCAGGGGGTGGGGGAGCCGCTGAGGCCGCGAACGAGCCGAGGAACAACGCGTTCACGCGCAGCGCCACGCTCTTCCTGGCCCAGGCCAATGCGGCGTCTCCGGAGACCCGGTCAGGCCTGTACCAGCAAGCGCTGAATGCTGCTACGCAGTCGGTCCAGACCGAGCCCGAGAACCCCATGGGTTGGTTCATGGCGGCACAGGCGCAGGCTGGTCTGGGGAACTACGAAGCCGCGGACAGCGCGTTCGACAAGGCGGAGGAGCTCTATCCCGCCTATACGCAAGAGACGGCACCCGAGCGGGAGCGCGCCTGGATCGAGGCCTACAACTCCGCGGTAGGCCAGCTCCAGCAGGGGAACGAGCAGGGGAGCCTCGAGTTCTTCCAGAGGGCGGCGCTGATCTACGGGGGACGGCCGGAAGCCCATCTCAACGTGGGTGCCACCCAAGCCAACATGGGCAACGATTCGGCCGCGATCGACGCGTTCGCGGAGGCGCTCGATATCATTCGCACGGCCGACCGCACCGGTTTGGATTCCGCGACCACGGCGCAATGGCGGGAGAATGAGGAGATCGCCGCCTTCAACATGGCTCAGCTCCTCACACGTCAGACTCGGTATGAGGAAGCCGCCGCGGCCTATCGGCAATACTTGCAGAGCGACCCGGACAACATTATGGCCAAGACAAATCTCGCCGTGGCCCTCATGAACCTGAACCAGCAGGCTGAAGCCGAGGCGATCTACGACGAGCTGCTCTCGCGCTCCGACATGGAAGAACGCGACTTCTTCGTTGTGGGCGTGGGATTGTTCCAGGTAGAGGCCTACGAGCGATCCGCCGATGCGTTCCGCAGGGCCGTGGAGCGCAATCCACAGAGCCGTGACTCGCGCTACAACCTGTCGCAGGCGCTCTACCAGATTGCGGACAGTCTCCAAAGAGCCGACTCGGTACAGGCCCGCGGCGCCTGGCAAGCGTTGATTCCGGACGCCCGGCGAGTCGTGGAATGCGACCCGTACAATCGCAACGCCCTCCTCATCCTCGCGCAGAGTCTCGCGCGCACCGGCCAGACGCAGGAGGCGGTGACCATCCTGGAACGTCATCGCGATATACCCTTCAGCATCGAGAACCTGGATTTCCGTTCCGACGCGGAGGGCGGCCCGACCGTGCGAGGCTCACTGATCAATCACACCTCTCAACAGGGAACGCCGATCACGCTGCGGTTTCGCTTCGTGGGGCCGAACGGGCAGCAGATCGGCACGAGCGACGTGACCGTTCGGGCGCCGGCTACGGACTACGATACGCCGTTCGAGGTTCAGCTACAGAGCACCCAGCAAGCGGCTGGCTACTGCTATAACGTCCCGGGCTAACGTCGAGCCGGGCCCTCTCGTCCGGGGGGCACTCGACTTGCGGGGGCCGCCGACAGGCGGCCCCCGCGACTTACCCCAGGAGCACCACTAGCGGAGGACACTACCAAGGCGTAACTTTCACTCAATAAATCAATTGCGGGCGTAGCTCAGTTGGTAGAGCATCAGCTTCCCAAGCTGAGGGTCGCCGGTTCGAGCCCGGTCGCCCGCTTGCGCTGACGCGGCCGAACCCCGTCGCTCCGTTTGTGACGGGGTTTCGGTTTTCCTGGTGACTCGGTCCGGACAGTGCGCCTAGCCGCGTTCGGGACGCCCGCGACGTCTCGTCGCCGCGAGGCCTCTTTGTGGCGACGCCTCTTTGTGAATCACCCTTCCCTGAAACTGTGCAATCTTTTCGCCCGGAATGGAGCAAGTGAAGTGGTATAGCGGTGGCCGGCTTACCAACCTAAGCGTTTGTATTTATTGATCTTAACCATTTAGATACCGCGCCTGGGC
>JACQVC010000358.1 GCA_016209995.1 Gemmatimonadota bacterium | reverse complement strand
TCCTCCCACTCAGCCTGCTTCTGACGAATGTTCTGCTGCAGCTCGCGCTCCTGATCTCGCAGTTCGGCCGCCAGCTCGAAATCCTGATCCCGGATCGCCTGGTCCTTCTTGCCGGCCAGCTCACTCAGCTGTTCCTTGAGCGCCTCGACCTCGGGCGGCGGCACCTGCGCGGCGAGGCGCGCGCGCGCGCTCGCCTCGTCGATCACGTCTATGGCTTTGTCCGGCAGGAAGCGGTCCGTGATGTAGCGATCCGACAGTTTCACCGCCTGAACCAGGGCTTCGTCCGGGATCTCGACCTTGTGATGGTCCTCGTAGTGCTTGCGCAGCCCGCGCAGGATGTCGATGGTCTCCTCCAGCGCGGGTGGATCGACGATCACGGGCTGGAAACGGCGCTCCAGCGCGCCGTCCTTCTCGATGTATTTGCGATACTCGTTCAACGTGGATGCGCCGATGCACTGCAGCTCGCCCCGAGCCAGAGCGGGCTTCAGCATGTTGGATGCGTCGATGGCGCCCTCCGCGGCACCCGCACCCACCAGCGTGTGCAGCTCGTCGATGAACAGGATGATGTTGCGGTTCTGAGCGATCTCGTTCATGACCGCCTTGAGCCGCTCCTCGAACTGCCCGCGGTACTTCGTGCCGGCGATGACGGCGGCCATGTCCAGGGCCAGCACTCGATGCTCGCGCAGCGCCTCCGGCGCCTCGCCGCGGGCGATGAGCTGGGCCAACCCCTCGACGATGGCGGTCTTGCCCACGCCGGGCTCGCCGATGAGGACGGGGTTGTTCTTCTTGCGCCGGCATAGGATCTCGATGACGCGCTCGATCTCGCTTGCGCGTCCGATCGTCGGATCGAGCTTCCCCTGTCGCGCCAGCTCGGTGAGATCACGGCAGAAATGGTCCAGCGCCGGCGTCTTCGACTTCTTCTCACCCTTCGGTCCGGGCGTCGGCGTCCCGCCCAGGTTCCCCGGCTCGGAGCCGCTCACGTCCGAGCCCAGCAGCTTGAGCGTCTGGGCTCGCGCCTCCTCCAGCGTGACGCCGAGCGAATTGAGCACCTGCGCGGCGATCCCCATCTCTTCCCGCAGCAGCCCGAGCAGCAGATGCTCGGTGCCGACGTACGAATGGTTCAGCTCGCGCGCCTCCGCCATGGCGAACTCGAGCACCTTCTTGGCGCGAGACGTGTACGGCAGCTCTCCCAGCGCGATCGTGGCCTTCCCCTTGCGAACGGCTTCCTCGATGCGTTCCTGGATCTGCTCGAGGTCGACGCTGAGGTTGCTCAGTACGGCCGCCGCCACACCCTCGCCCTCCCGAATGAGCCCCAGCAGGATGTGCTCCGTGCCCACGTAGTCGTGCTGGAGGCGGATCGCCTCCTCGCGGGCCATGGCCAGCACCTTCCGGACACGATCCGTAAAGTTGTAGTTCATTGCAGCCCCTCAGTTGGCTGGTGCCGGTGCGGGGATCTCAGCGTGGCGGCGGCTCCAGCGACCCTGCGACCTGCGCAGGCAGGATGCATGAGTCGCGCCACCGTATCCCTGCTTGCCGGGGCTACTCCTTGCCGGAAGGCTGCCCTGGGGTCGGCCCGTCCGAACCGTGACCAATGTCCGGGGAAACGTCGCCTTCCGTTGCGAGGATCCTGCGTACGAACGCCGCCCGGTGCGCATCACATTCGAGGGGCGGCAACTCGCGCCCGGCCGCCTGCTCCAGGTGAGCGGCCTGGGTGAAGATCATGATCTTATTGAGCGTGTATACACTGAGTCCAGGGAGGAGTTTCATGCTGGCGCCGAGCCGGACGCCGCTCAACAGGTTCATCACCTCTTCGAAGGAAAGGCTGCGCGCATAGCGCAGTAACCCATAGGCCCGCCAGATCTTATCCTCCGTCACGCTGGCTGCGTCGCGCATCAGAACGTGGCGCGCGTGCTGCTCGTACTGGATGACCTGCTGCACGATCTTCTCCAGGTGATCGATCAGGTCGTCCTCGCTCTTGCCCAGCGTGGTCTGGTTGGAGATCTGGAAGAAATTGCCCACGACTTCCGACCCCTCGCCGTATAGCCCCCGGAAGGTCAGCCCGACCTGGCTTAGACCCTGCAGGACCCGCCCGATCTCCTTCGTCAGCACCAGGCCCGGGAGGTGCATGAACACGGACGCGCGCAGACCGGTCCCTACGTTGGTGGGACAGCTCGTCAGGTAGCCGAACTCGCCGTGATACGCAAACGGAAGGTGCGCTCCCATCTCCTCGTCGAGACGGTCTACGAGGCGCCAGGCATCGCGCAGCGTCAAGCCGCTGAGCAGGCTTTGCAAGCGAAGATGGTCCTCCTCGTTGACCATGATCCCGAGGGGTCCGGAGGCGCAGGTGACTACGGCCGCGCTGGGGGACGGCCCGGAGCCGTTCTCGCCCACGAGTTCCCGGGACGCGATGTGACGTTCGAGAAGGATCCGACGCACGCGCGGCTCGACGGCCTGAAGCTCGAGCAGCGTGAACCCCTTGAGCAGCTCCAGCTCACCGGCCACCTCGCGTACCTGCTCGAGCACCGCCTTGCGGTCGTTCACGCGTGCCCGGGCACCGAAGGCGTGGCCCTGAAGATTGCGGGCCAGGCGCACTCGCGTGGACAGAACAATGTCCGAATGCGGGCCGCTCGCATCCAACCACGCCAGGCCGAAATCGCCCAGAGACGTGATGTCCATCAGCGTGCAGCCTCCAGCGCCTTGATCTCGTCGCGCAACTCGGCGGCTCGCTCGAAGTCCTCGAGGTCCACCGCGCGTTGGAGCTTTCGCATCAGGCCGGCAATGCGCAGCTGGCGGTCGGCGACCGCCGGGTCGGGCGGGAGGTAGACCTTGCCGACGTGCTGGGTCCCACCGTGGATCCTGCGCAACAGACTGCGAAGCTGCGTATCGAACGTGGCGTAGCAGTGCGGACACCCCAACCGGCCGCTGCTCTTGAAGTCGTCGAACGTCAGGCCGCAGAACGAACACGCCTCTTTCGTGCCGGGTCCCCCTTCCGAACGTCCCTCACCCATTTGAGCGAGGAAGTCGGTGAGCGGCGTGTTCGAGGACGGAACGCTCGTGTCGACCCCCTTCTCCGCCGCGCACTTCTGGCAGAGGTGATAGGTCGACATCTGGTTATTGACGATCTGCGTCAAGTGAACCACCGCATTGTCTGCGCCGCAGTTGTCGCACGCCATGCCCACTACCGGTCCTCGCTCCGGTTGAGCTTCCCGTCTTTCAGGAGCAGGACCCGATCCGTACGGTCCGCCAACTCGCGGTTGTGGGTCACCACCACGAGGGCCAGACCGCGTTCCGCCCTCAGGGCGAAGAGGAGGTCCTGGACTCCCTCGCCCGTGTGGAGATCGAGGTTGCCGGTCGGCTCGTCCGCCAGCACGACTACGGGCTCGTTTACGAGCGCACGCGCCACGGCCACGCGTTGCTGCTCGCCACCCGACAACTGCCACGGCCGGTGGTGTAAGCGCTCTTTCAGACCCACGACTCCGAGAAGCTCGCGTGCACGGGCCTCCGTCTGCTCGCGGGGCAAGCCGGCGATCAGACCTGGCATCATCACATTCTCCAGCGCGCTGAATTCGCGGAGCAGATGGTGAAACTGAAAGACGAACCCTATGTAGCGGTTGCGGATCGGCGCCAGGGCCGGTTCCTCCAAGTGGGTCACCGGCCGGCCTCCTACGTAGACCTCCCCCCGCGTGGGCCGATCCAAAGCGCCCAGCAAGTGGAGCAGCGTCGACTTGCCCGCTCCACTCGCGCCGACCACCGCCACCGCCTCCCCGGTCCCCACCCGGATGTCTACCCCCTGTAGTATCTTGAGTTCGCTCCCGTCGGCCTGGAAGTAGGACTTCTCGAGTCCGCGGCTTTCCACGGCCGCTGGACCGATCGTCTCCGCGGCGATCTCGGTCTCCCGCAGGGTCACGGAGCGGTCATTCATGGTGGATTGCCTCGACAGGCGGAAGCCGTGAGGCCTGGAGAGCCGGGTAGATGGTAGCCGCGAACGCGACGGCGATACTGGCCACGATGATCACTACCACGTCCACCGGGTCGAGCGCCACCGGAAGCCGATCGATGAAGTAGACGTCGGGCGGCAGCGTGATGAAGCGGTAGCGGTCGAGAAGCGTCACCAGGCCGAAGCCGAGCGCACCCCCCAGCGTCGTGCCGATGACCCCGATCCACAACCCCTGCAGCATGAACGTCCGCAGCACCTTGGCGTCCGTCATGCCCATGGCCTTCAGGATGCCGATCTCTCGCGTCTTGTCCGTCACGACCATGACCAGCGTGCTGACAATGTTGAACGCGGCCACCAATACGATCAGGAAGAGGATCACGGCCATGGCCAGCTTCTCGAGCTTTAGTGCCGAGAACAGGGAGCGGTTCGTGGCCATCCAGTCCTCCGTCCAGTACGGATTCCCGAGCCGCTCGCCCAGCTTCTGGGTCACTTCGTCCACGCGCCAGGGATCCTCCACACGCACGCCGAGGCCGGAGACCTGGTCCACTAGACCGAGTAGCTCCTGGACCGCGTCCAAGGACGCGTAGACGTTCCGCACGTCGTAGTCGTACATCCCCGTGGAGAACGTGCCGATCAGCTCGAACTGCCGCATCGTCGGGACGTACTCGCCGAAGGGACCTCGCCGCACATTCTCCAGGGAAGCCAGCACCAGCGTGTCTCCCGGAAAGACGCCCAGCCGGTCCGCCAGCCGACTGCCCATGAGAAGCGGTGGGAGTCCCGACGCGGATCGCTTGAGCGCATGCTGCCCCGTCAGGATCTGGGCTTCCATGTCCGTCACCGGGACGCGGTCCGTCGTCGTATCGATGCCGTAGAGATCGCCCGTCTGCGCATACTCATTGCGCGCAATGATCCCTACCTGCGTGAGGATGAACGGAGATGCCGCCACCACGCCGTCCGTGCCGCGGACCTCGTCCAACACCGACGCCCAATCGCTCATGCGCAGGCTGGAGCCGCGCTGCAACACCAGCACATGAGGTGTCGTGCCGAGGATCTTCTCGCGCAGATCCGCCTGCAGGCCGGTCATGACCGCGATCACTACGATGAGCGCCGTCACCCCTACGGTAACGCCACCCAGCGCGATCCACGTGATCAGCGAGAGCAGCCGCCCCTTCCTGCGGGCTGCCAGGTAACGACGCGCGATGAACCAGCTCAGGTTCATGGAGTCAGCGATCTGCGAGGTCCGCCAAACATGGTAGTGGCGAACAGAAAACAAACCGTCTCCGCGTGAAACGGTTGGGTCCACCTACACTTCGCTCGACGCGTCACGACGCGCTCACGACTGCGGTCTCAGCGTCGGGAACAGGATCACGTCGCGAATCGAAGGCTGGTCCGTGAGCAGCATGGTCCAGCGGTCGATGCCGATGCCCACTCCGCCAGTGGGCGGCAT